>NZ_JANEWM010000009.1:0-96064 GCF_028069825.1 Citrobacter sp. Igbk 14 | reverse complement strand
GTATTTTATATATCATCTGTATGAGCATATCCATTACGCAGCCGCCCGCTGGCGCGTAAAAAACTGTCGAAAATGGTTGAGGGAGAACTTGAACAGATGTGTTGCAGATTAGCAGTCTGACAGAAAATATTTCGCCATACGTTTTTGCCGCAGGCTGTGAGTCTGCGGCCATGTCCGAAAAGAAAATCTAGCGCTTAAACGTTACCGCTTCTGGCTGCGCCAGGTGGAGTGTTGTCTGGCTTGGCACCGTCTCGGCAATAACCCGCCCATGACGGATGGAATAACGTGCAGGTGTCTGGCGACGAACCGCATCAAACCCATTTTCAGCAGGTAAAATCACCAGGTTAGCGGAGTTCCCAATACTCAAACCGTAGTCCTGTAAGTGCAGGGTTTTCGCGCTGTGGGTGGTGATGAGATTTAGCCCATCGTTGATTTGTCCGTACCCCATCAACTGACACACGTGTAATCCCATATGCAGAACTTGCAGCATATTCGCGGTTCCCAATGGGTACCACGGGTCAAAAACGTCATCATGCCCAAAGCAAACATTGATGTCCGCTTCCAGCATCTCTTTGACGCGGGTGATGCCACGGCGCTTAGGATAGGTGTCAAATCGTCCCTGCAGGTGAATATTCACCAGCGGATTTGCAACGAAGTTAATACCTGACATTTTCAACAGACGGAAAAGGCGGGAAGCATATGCGCCGTTATAGGAATGCATCGCCGTGGTGTGGCTGGCTGTCACGCGCGCTCCCATGCCATCACGATGCGCCAGCGCCGCGACGGTTTCAACAAAGCGCGATTGCTCATCATCAATCTCGTCACAGTGCACATCGATAAGTCGGTCATACTTCTGCGCCAGGGCGAAAGTTTTGTGCAGCGACTCAACGCCATATTCACGCGTGAATTCAAAGTGAGGAATTGCGCCAATGACGTCGGCACCCAAACGCACAGCCTCTTCTAATAGCGCTTCGCCGTTAGGATAAGAAAGAATACCTTCCTGTGGGAACGCTAC
This sequence comes from Citrobacter sp. Igbk 14, assembly GCF_028069825.1. Lineage (NCBI taxonomy): Bacteria > Pseudomonadati > Pseudomonadota > Gammaproteobacteria > Enterobacterales > Enterobacteriaceae > Citrobacter > Citrobacter sp. Igbk 14. The sequence goes on along the minus strand of NZ_JANEWM010000009.1, from coordinate 95,049 downwards.
AATCTGCAGCTCCACCCACGGTGCCACTTCTTGCTTCACTTCAAGCATGGCTTTCAGTGCCGTGAGCGTAGGATCGGAAACGTCTACGTGAGTTCGGACATACTGGATACCGTTGGCCATCTGCCACTTGAGGGTCTGCATGGCGCGGGTTTTCACGTCTTCGTGGGTGAGCATTGCCTTGCGTTCGGCCCAGCGCTCAATACCTTCAAACAACGTACCCGATTGGTTCCAGCTGGGCTCCCCCGCAGTTTGCGTTGTGTCCAGGTGGATGTGTGGTTCAACGAAAGGGGGAATGGCCAACCCGCCTTCGGCATCAAGCACCTCGCCCTGTGGCGCAGATGCTGTTTCCTGGGGATCAATACGGCTAAAACGCCCGTTTTCAATCGTGATTTGCCACAATCCTTCACGCCCCTGCAGACGGGTTTGAGTTAGGGTGATGGTGTTATTCTGCATGACTGACCTCCGGGGATTTTGCAAGGCTACGATTGAAAAGGGGATTCAGCAGGATATAGCTGAATACGCCGCCAAGTACGGCGTTGACCGGCACAATACCGGGAATATAGTGATCGGCGGCGATAATCACTCCGCCAATAGGAGGGATCGCCGCCGACAGGAATGTCAGCCTGCCGACAAAGTTATTGTACAGCCATAATGCGTACAGCGCGTTGTCGTTAGTTGTCCAGATATTCAGGCCGAGCACCACAATCGCAGGCAGCAGCAGGCCCTGGGCTATCATCACATCTGAGATATCTGCCTGTCCTACCGCGGCGGCCCCAGCGGCTCCGAAGATAAACATCAACGAGTTGCCAAGGAAAAAAGCCACCATGGCAATCAACACTGCGCCTTTGGCATTTCGCCCGAAGCGGACGAAGTCGGCGGTTAAGGTGCCTGCGCTCACAAACGATCCGACGACCAACGCCAGTGCCGTGGAAATTTCTCATAAAAATTGCGGGCATCGGGATTTTTTACCGAGAGTAAACGCACGTAAGCTGACCAGGGAAGTGGAAAAATTTTTGCGAGCCGTACCAGAAGTGAAGATTCTGCAGACACTGTCTGCGGAATTTCAATGCACTGAAAATATAGATAAAATGTTCTCATTTGCCACAAATTCCGGGTGGAAAAACCACGCTTATAGCGCAGGCTTAAATCTGCAGATAACCGCTCAATGAGCTGAATACCATAAGCCGCCCGTGTTTCACCGCCTTGTTCAAACTCGACAATTCTCCTGCCGATTTCCCAGTAGGTTGCCGTCATCAACGCATTAATACTGCGGACAGTCTCAGTGTGGGCAGTATCCACTAATCGAATAATACCGTCATGGATTTGCTGATAATCGTCAGCGTGTTGTGGTGGTGTAAGTACAGTCATGTCATCCCTGGCGCGATAGTTGCTAAATGAAAATATATCGCTATCAATACGCTTCAGGCATAGCCCGGTCAATCCAGGCGAAGTGTATTACATTGAGTTGCACCTGCATCTGCGAGCGGTTTTCGAAAAATGGGGCAGGAAATATTTAGCAGGGAAATATTGGCTCCCCATCCATCAGCGTCAGGCTGTGGCAGGGGAGCCAGAAGTATTACACTTCCAGGTAATTCATAATTCCGTCAGCCGCTTTACGACCTTCGGCAATGGCTGTGACAACCAGATCCGAACCGCGCACGATGTCGCCACCGGCAAAGATTTTCGGGTTGCTGGTCTGGAAGGCGTTGTCGCTGCGTTCCGGAGCAATAATACGCCCCTGCGAATCCAACTCGACGCTATGTTTTGCCAGCCATTCCATGCTGTGTGGGCGGAAACCAAACGCCAGTACGACGGCATCAGCCGGTACTATATGCTCGGAACCGGCGACGATCTCCGCGCGACGACGGCCCTTCGCATCCGGTTCGCCCATTTCGGTACGCGCCATTTTCACGCCGCATACTTTACCGTTGGCATTCACTTCCACACCTAACGGCTGGACGTTGAACTGGAATTCCACGCCTTCTTCACGCGCGTTTTTCACTTCGCGTTTGGAACCCGGCATGTTTTCTTCGTCGCGGCGATAGGCGCAGATTACGTGTGCTGCGTTCTGGCGAACCGAGGTGCGCACGCAGTCCATCGCGGTATCGCCCCCGCCGAGAACGACGACGCGTTTACCTTCCATGCTGATGTATGGCTCGTCGCTGCTTTCGCCAAAGCCCATTAACTGTTTGGTATTGGCGATCAGGAACGGTAGGGCATCAAAGACGCCATCAGCATCTTCGTTTTCCAGCCCACCACGCATTGACTGATAGGTGCCGACGCCCAGGAACACGGCGTCATAATCCTTCAGTAACGCTTCGAGCTGCACGTCACGGCCCACTTCGACGTTGAGTTTGAACTCGATGCCCATGCCGGTGAAAATTTCACGACGCCGGGTCATCACCTCTTTTTCCAGCTTGAACGCCGGGATGCCGAAGGTCAGCAGACCACCGATTTCCGGGTGGCGATCAAACACAACAGCCTTCACGCCGTTACGGGTTAGCACATCCGCACAGGCCAGACCTGCCGGACCCGCACCAATAATGGCGACACGCTTGTCCGTCTGACGAACGCCGGTCATATCCGGACGCCAACCCATTTCGAAGGCTTTATCGTTGATATAGCGCTCGATATTGCCGATGGTCACTGCGCCGAATTCGTCATTCAGCGTACATGAACCTTCGCACAGCCTGTCCTGCGGACAGACACGGCCGCACACTTCCGGCAGCGTGTTGGTCTGGTGAGACAGCTCTGCTGCTTCAAAGATACGCCCTTCGTTAGCCAGCTTCAGCCAGTTCGGGATGTAGTTATGTACCGGGCATTTCCACTCACAGTACGGGTTACCGCAGGACAGGCAGCGGTCTGCCTGTGCCTTAGCCTGACCTTCTGAAAATGGCTCGTAAATTTCGATAAACTCGATCTTACGGATCTTCAGCGGTTTCTTTGGCGGATCAACGCGCTGCAGGTCGATAAATTGGTATACGTTCTGACTCATTGCTGCTACCCCTTACTGCGCCTGCACACGCAGCTCAGCTGCGCTACGACTACGGTGACCCAACAGTGCTTTCACATCACTGGACTTTGGTTTTACCAGCGCGAATTTCGCTGAGAACGCTGGCCAGTTTGCCAGGATCTCTTCGCCGTGCGAAGAACCGGTATGCTGCACGTGTTCGGTAATTAAACCGCGCAGATGCTCTTCGTGGATAGCCAAAGAGTCCACGTTCAATACTTCAACCAGTTCCGGGTTCACGCGTTTGCGGAATTCACCGTCTTCGTCCAGTACGTAGGCAAAGCCGCCTGTCATACCTGCACCGAAGTTAACGCCAGTTTTCCCAAGAATACAGACGATGCCGCCGGTCATATATTCACAGCCGTTGTCGCCAATACCTTCAACCACGGTGATGGCCCCGGAGTTACGTACCGCAAAGCGCTCACCCGCACGGCCCGCGGCAAACAGACGACCACCGGTGGCACCATACAGGCAGGTGTTACCAATGATGCTCGCCTCATGGCTACGGAAAGCAGAGCCAACCGGAGGGCGCACCGCCAGCAAACCGCCCGCCATGCCTTTGCCGACATAGTCGTTGGCATCGCCGGTCAGATACAGTTCTACGCCACCCGCATTCCATACGCCGAAGCTCTGGCCTGCGGTACCGCTGAAGTGCGCTTTGATCGGGTCAGACGCCAGGCCCTGATCGCCGTGTGTCTGGGCAATATAACCTGATAACGACGCGCCAACTGAACGGTCGGTGTTGCGAATATCAAACCAGAAGGTTTTGCTCTGGCGCTCATCGACAAACGGTTTTGCCTGTTGCAGCAACTGTGCGTTCAGCACACCGTTATCAAACGGTGGGTTGTTCTCGGTGCAGAACAGCGCTTTTCCGGGATGTGGCTCGGCGGTTTCCAGCAAGCGAGACAGTTCCAGCTTCTGCTGTTTGGCGGTAAATCCTTCCAGTTCTTTCAGCAGGTCGGTGCGGCCAATCAGATCCACCAGACGTTTCACGCCCAGTTGTGCCATCAGATCGCGAACTTCACGGGCAATAAATTCAAAGTAGTTGGTCACTTTGAACGGCAGGCCGTGATAGTGATTCTTACGCAGTTTGTCGTCCTGCGTTGCCACACCGGTTGCGCAGTTGTTCAGGTGGCAAATACGCAGGTATTTACAGCCCAGCGCGACCATTGGGCCGGTGCCGAAGCCAAAACTTTCTGCGCCGAGGATGGCCGCTTTGATGATGTCGACACCGGTTTTCAGACCGCCATCGACCTGCAGACGAATCTTGTGACGCAGGCCATTAGCGACCAGTGCCTGTTGAGTTTCCACCAGGCCCAGCTCCCACGGACAACCCGCGTATTTCACCGATGACAGCGGACTTGCGCCGGTGCCGCCATCGTAGCCCGCGATGGTGATCAGATCCGCGTAGGCTTTCGCCACGCCAGTGGCAATAGTGCCGACGCCGGGTTCGGAAACCAGCTTCACGGAAATCATTGCTTTCGGATTGACCTGTTTCAGGTCGAAAATCAGCTGCGCTAAGTCCTCGATAGAGTAAATATCGTGGTGCGGCGGCGGGGAGATCAGCGTCACGCCAGGTACGGAATAGCGAAGCTTCGCTATGTACGGCGTCACTTTGTCACCTGGCAACTGACCCCCTTCACCCGGTTTCGCACCCTGAGCGACTTTAATCTGGATAACATCGGCGTTGACCAGGTATGCCGGGGTCACACCAAAGCGACCGGATGCGACCTGCTTAATGCGTGACACTTTATTCGTGCCATAACGCGCCGGATCTTCACCACCTTCGCCGGAGTTGGAGTTACCGCCGATGCTGTTCATGGCTTCAGCCAGCGCTTCGTGTGCTTCCGGGCTTAATGCGCCGATAGACATGGCCGCGGTATCAAAGCGTTTAAACAGCTCGGTTGCGGGTTCTACCTCGTCAATGCTTACGGCTTCATCACCAGGTGCGATCGCCAGCAGATCGCGCAGCGTGGCTGCCGGGCGCTCATTCACCAGCTTGGCATATTCCTGATAGTCGCTGTATTCGCCACTTTGTACCGCCTGTTGCAGTGTGCGCACTACGTCAGGGTTGTAGGCGTGATACTCACCGCCATGAACGTACTTCAGCAGCCCGCCCTGGCTAATGGGTTTGCGTGCCAGCCAGGCATGTTTGGAGAGGTTTAGCAGATCCTGCTGGAAGTCAGTAAAACCTGCACCACTGATGCGGCTAACCACGCCCTGGAAACACCGCGCCACGACATCGTCGTGGAGGCCAACAGCTTCGAACAGCTTCGAGCAGCGGTAAGAGGCGATGGTCGAAATGCCCATTTTGGACATGATCTTGTACAGACCTTTGTTGATGCCGTTACGGTAGTTCTGCATCACGGTCCGGTAATCTTTGGCGATCGCCTGGGTATCGATCAGACGTCCCAACGTTTCATAGGCGAGATACGGATAAATAGCCGTCGCGCCAAAGCCCAGCAGCACAGCAAAATGGTGGGGATCGCGGGCGCTTGCGGTTTCGACGATGATGTTGGCATCGCAACGCAGGTTTTGTTCTACCAGACGGGTTTGTACCGCCCCGACAGCCATGGGGGCAGGAACCGGTAAGCGGTTTTTCGCGATATTACGGTCAGAGAGCACCAACAGTACCGTTCCGTTACGTACCATCTGTTCGGCTTTATCGCACAGGGTTTTGACTGTTTCTTCGAGCGTGGTTTCCGTCACGTCGAAGGTGATATCCAGCCAGTCGGCGCGATAGTGCTCTTCTTTCATGGTGGTGAGCTGGGTGAAATCGGAGTACAGCAGAATCGGTGATTTAAAGCTCAGGCGGTGTGCCTGGCCTTCTGCCTCGCAAAAGACGTTCATCTCACGACCGATGCTGGTGGCCAGCGACATCACGTGCGCTTCACGCAGCGGGTCGATAGGCGGGTTGGTGACCTGCGCGAACTGCTGACGGAAGTAGTCATAAATAATGCGTGGTTGGCTGGAGAGCACGGCAAACGGGGTGTCATCACCCATTGATCCAACGGCTTCCTGGCCGTTCTCTCCCAGGACCCGAATGACGGAGTCCAGCTCTTCGGCGCTGTAGTTAAACTGTTTCTGGTAGCTGGCGAGGGTATCATCGTCCAGTTCGCGGCTGCCGACCTGATCGTCTGGCAGATCTTCAAACGGCACCAGTCGGCGGACGTTCTTCTCCATCCACTCTTTATACGGGTGGCGGCTTTTCAGATCGTCATCAGTTTCGGCGGAATGCAGAATGCGCCCGCTGCGGGTATCAATAACCATCAGTTCGCCCGGGCCGACGCGACCTTTCTCGACCACTTCATCCGGCTGATAATCCCAGATCCCAACTTCAGAAGCGCAGGTGATGAGTTTGTCTTTGGTGATGACATAGCGCGCCGGGCGCAGGCCGTTACGGTCAAGGTTACAGGCGGCAAAACGACCGTCTGACATGACAATACCTGCCGGGCCGTCCCATGGTTCCATGTGCATGGAGTTAAAATCGAAGAACGCGCGCAGCTCCGGGTCCATATCCGGGTTGTTCTGCCAGGCAGGCGGTACCAGCAGGCGCATAGCACGGATGATGTCCATCCCGCCTGCCAGCAGCAGTTCCAGCATGTTATCCATAGAACTGGAGTCGGAACCGGTTTCGTTGACGAACGGCGCGGCATCGTGCAGGTCAGGGATCAGCGGCGTCTGGAATTTATAAGTACGCGCACGCGCCCACTGGCGGTTGCCGGTGATGGTGTTGATTTCACCGTTATGCGCCAGGTAGCGGAACGGCTGCGCCAGCGGCCAGCGCGGCACGGTGTTGGTGGAGAAGCGTTGGTGGAACAGGCAGATGGCCGACTCCAGGCGCAGGTCCGCGAGGTCCAGGTAAAAGCGCGGCAAATCTGCCGGCATACACAGACCTTTATAGATATTAACCAGATTAGACAAGCTACAGACGTAGAAGTCTTTATCGTCCTGGAGGCGTTTTTCGATACGACGGCGTGCGATGAACAGGCGGCGCTCCATATCGCGTGGACGCCAGCCAGCAGGGGCGTTGACAAAAATTTGCTCAATACGAGGCAGGGAGGAAAGGGCGATTTCACCGAGAACACCTTCGTTGGTTGGCACGTCGCGCCAGCCTACGATCGACAGAGTCTCCTGCTGTAATTCTTCTTCAACAATGCGACGAGATGCCGCTGCCAGTTCAGGGTCTTTATTTAAAAAGATCATGCCAACGGCGTAGTTTTTAGCTAAACGCCAGCCGCGCTCTTGCGCAACAATGCGGAAAAAGCGGTCAGGTTTTTGTAACAGCAAGCCGCAACCATCGCCGGTTTTGCCATCGGCAAGAATTGCGCCACGGTGCTGCATACGGGCCAGCGCGTGTATGGCGGTACGCACTACCTTGTGGCTAGGTTCGCCTTCTATGTGGGCGATCAGGCCGAAACCACAGTTATCCTTCTCAAGAGATTTATCGTACAACATATCAGTGAACCTCCCCAGGCTCTGCGGGACACCTCTCCGATACCGTTTGCGCGCGGGCACACCAAGAGCATGGCGACGGGGTTTGCGTTTCATTCGCTCACCTCGCATTCGCCCTCTTTATCCTTTTCGCATAGGTCAAACAAGTTTGAGGACTTGCTTCAGAGGGAATCTCAATTACTGCATAAATATGATGAGCAGGCTGCTCATCCAGAAAGCTTCCAGCGGATTTCCAAGTTATCGGGAATCCACACACAGGTCAAATGGCAATCTTATTTATGCAAAAATGTGCTATAGGGCGATTAACTTTATGAAAGCATTGAAAATAAAGGTGTTTTTACATTGATTTAACCTGAGTGAGATCGCTGGTGAAGTGTGATCTGTCTCACTGTCAGAAAGGCCGGTTATCTCCCGTCCTCCCTTTGTTTATCTCAATGTTTGGTATTTTATGCTGGTTTGTAGACTTTCGGCGTCTTAAAGATACTGTTTTTATATGAGAGCCATCAGAAGATAAAAAAAATAGCGAGATATAAGGAAAAATAATGACTTTTTGATTGAATGAAATTTCGATTATTTTGAATTATTATTCAATGAATAAAGGCTCGCCAGGGCGATTGATCCAGGTCATCGCCGACTGGGGCTAAAAATGGCAGGCTTTGGCCTCTTTTCAAGGCGCGGTCTATCAGATTATGCAGTTACAGAAATTAGTCAATATGTTTGGTGGGGATCTTTCTCGCCGTTATGGGCAAAAGGTTCATAAACTCACGCTACACGGCGGGTTTAGCTGCCCAAATCGCGATGGCACCATTGGACGTGGCGGATGTACCTTCTGTAATGTCGCCTCCTTTGCTGACGAAGCGCAGCAGCATCATTCTATCGCTGAACAACTTGAGCATCAGGCGCAATTAGTGAATCGCGCGAAGCGCTATCTGGCCTATTTTCAGGCATACACCAGTACCTTTGCGGAAGTACAGGTGCTGCGTTCGATGTACCAACAGGCGGTTAGTCAGGCCAGCATCGTCGGGCTGTGTGTTGGCACGCGCCCTGACTGTGTGCCGGATGCTGTGCTCGATCTGCTATGCGAGTACAAGGATCAGGGCTACGAAGTGTGGCTGGAACTGGGTTTGCAAACGGCCCATGACAAGACGCTGCATCGCATTAATCGTGGGCATGATTTTGCCTGCTATCAGCGTACCACCCAACTGGCACGGGAGCGTGGGCTGAAAGTATGTTCACACCTTATTGTCGGTTTGCCGGGAGAAGGGCAGGAGGAATGCCTGCAAACGATGGAACGCGTGGTCGAGACAGGCGTCGACGGTATTAAGCTGCATCCGCTGCATATCGTGAAGGGCAGTACGATGGCGAAAGCCTGGGAGGCCGGACGGTTGCACGGCATCGAACTGGATGAGTACACGGTCACCGCAGGTGAGATGATTCGCCATACGCCACCCGAGGTGATTTATCACCGTATTTCCGCCAGCGCGCGCCGCCCAACGCTGTTGGCACCGCTATGGTGTGAAAACCGCTGGACCGGGATGGTCGAACTGGATAAGTACCTTAACGAGCACGGCGTGCAAGGCTCGGCGCTGGGTACGCCGTGGATTCAGCCGGGGAACTAACCTTCTGTAGGTCGTAGGCCGGATTAGCGAAGCGACATCCGGCAATCTGCGCCTGCTTGCCTGATGGTGCCTGGCTTATCAGGCCTATGATGAACCACTCCCCAGTCATTTCACCGATAACCCCCGCATTTCTTGCACAATCTTAAACGTCACGCTGAGAATTGAGTATTATTGTGCCAAGTTGTCGTGAAGGAACCCTCTATGAAGCAAATTCGTATGCTGGCGCAATACTATGTCGACCTAATGATGAAGTTAGGTCTGGTGCGCTTTTCGCTGCTGTTGGCGCTGGCTTTGGTTGTGTTGGCAATTGTGGTGCAGATGGCTGTCACTATGGTGCTGCATGGCCAGGTAGAAAGCATTGATGTCATCCGTTCTATCTTTTTTGGCCTGTTAATTACCCCGTGGGCCGTCTACTTCCTGTCGGTGGTGGTTGAACAACTGGAGGAGTCCCGGCAACGCCTTTCACGACTGGTACAGAAGCTGGAAGAGATGCGCGAGCGCGATCTCAAGCTCAACGTGCAGTTGAAGGATAATATCGCCCAACTCAATCAGGAGATTGTCGAACGTGAAAAGGCGGAAGCGGAGCGGCAGGAGACGTTTGAACAACTGAAGGTCGAAATCAAAGAGCGTGAAGAAGCGCAGATCCAGCTTGAGCAGCAATCTTCATTTTTACGTTCTTTCCTTGATGCTTCACCGGATCTGGTTTTTTATCGCAATGAAGATAAAGAGTTTTCCGGCTGTAACCGTGCTATGGAGCTGCTGACCGGTAAGAGCGAAAAGCAACTGGTGAATCTAAAACCGGCTGATGTGTATTCGCCAGAAGCGGCGGAAAAAGTTATTGAAACCGACGAGAAGGTATTCCGCCATAACGTTTCGCTGACCTATGAGCAATGGCTCGACTATCCGGACGGGCGCAAAGCCTGCTTTGAGATACGTAAAGTGCCTTACTACGACCGCGTCGGGAAGCGACACGGTCTGATGGGCTTTGGTCGTGATATTACCGAGCGTAAGCGCTATCAGGACGCCCTTGAGCGCGCCAGCCGTGACAAGACCACCTTTATCTCTACGATCAGCCATGAACTGCGTACACCGCTTAACGGTATCGTCGGTTTAAGTCGGATCCTGTTGGATACAGATTTAACCGCTGAGCAGGAAAAATATCTCAAAACTATCCATGTTTCCGCCGTGACGCTGGGGAACATTTTCAACGATATTATCGATATGGATAAGATGGAGCGGCGCAAAGTCCAGCTCGATAACCAGCCAATCGATTTCACCAGCTTTATGGCGGATCTGGAAAACCTCTCCGGCTTGCAGGCGCAACAAAAAGGATTGCGCTTTGTTCTTGAGCCGACGCTACCGCTGCCACATAAGGTCATCACAGACGGAACGCGTCTGCGTCAAATTCTGTGGAATCTGATCAGCAATGCCGTGAAATTTACCCAGCAAGGGCAGGTGACCGTACGGGCTCGCTATGACGAGGGAGACATACTGCATTTTGAAGTGGAGGATTCCGGGATCGGTATTCCACAGGATGAGCAGGATAAAATCTTCGCCATGTACTATCAGGTGAAGGATAGCCATGGTGGTAAACCGGCAACGGGTACCGGGATTGGACTGGCCGTATCGAAGCGTCTGGCGAAAAACATGGGCGGTGATATTACGGTTTCCAGCCAGGCCGGAAAAGGCTCTATCTTTACGCTAACCGTGCATGCTCCTGCCGTGGCGGAAGAGATTGAAGATGCTTTTGAAGACGATGAAATGCCGTTACCCGCCCTGAATGTGCTGCTGGTGGAAGACATTGAACTGAACGTTATTGTTGCGCGTTCGGTGCTGGAAAAGCTGGGCAATAGCGTGGATGTCGCGATGACCGGACAAGCCGCGCTGGACATGTTCAAACCGGGTGAATATGACCTGGTGCTGCTGGATATTCAGCTACCGGATATGACTGGGCTCGATATCTCCCGCGAGCTGACGCAAAAATATGCGCGCGAGGATCTCCCACCGCTGGTGGCTCTCACCGCCAACGTACTGAAAGATAAAAAAGAATATCTGGATGCAGGAATGGACGACGTGCTGAGTAAGCCGCTGTCAGTTCCGGCGTTAACCGCCATGATCAAAAAATACTGGGATACCCGAAACGAAGAGGAGAGCACTGTGACGTCTGAAGAAAGCAGTAAATCGCAAGCGCTGTTAGATATTCCCATGTTGGAACAATACCTCGAACTGGTCGGGCCGAAGTTGATCACCGACGGTCTGGCGGTGTTTGAGAAAATGATGCCGGGATATTTGAGCGTGCTGGAGTCTAATCTGACTGCCCGTGATAAAAAAGGCGTGGTTGAGGAAGGCCATAAAATTAAAGGTGCAGCCGGATCTGTCGGTCTGCGCCACCTGCAACAGTTGGGTCAGCAAATTCAATCACCCGACCTTCCTGCCTGGGAAGATAACGTGGCTGAATGGATTGAAGAGATGAAGCAGGAGTGGCAGCACGACGTGGCGGTATTAAGAGCCTGGGTTGCGAGCGTGGAAAAAAAATGACCCCGGCTTGACCGGGGTGCGCGAATACTGCGCCAACACCAGGGAAATCGTGGCTGCGCCGTAAATTATTATCATTGTTTACAAGGGCGCAGCCCTAATTTTCAGGCCGCACGCAGTTAAGATAGCAAATCTTAAATAATTTGTTACATGAATCAGTTAAATGTGTGAAGCGTGGCATTCTAATCAGAATTATTAATATGCTTCAGTCAGTTGCGAAAGGAGTATCACGATGAAAAAAGTTGGCGTAGTGCTCAGCGGATGTGGCGTGTATGACGGTGCAGAAATCCACGAAGCCGTACTCACGCTGCTGGCTATTGCCCGCCATGGTGCTCAGGCTATCTGCTTTGCGCCAGATAAACAGCAGGCGGATGTGATTAATCATCTGACGGGCGAGCCGATGCCGGAAACGCGCAACGTCCTGATTGAAGCTGCGCGTATTACGCGTGGTGATATTCGCCCCCTGGCCCAGGCGGTTGCAACGGAGCTGGATGCGCTAATTGTGCCTGGCGGGTTTGGCGCAGCAAAAAATCTGAGCAATTTTGCCAGCCAGGGCAGTGAATGTCGGGTTGATAGCGACTTAGCCGCGCTGGCGAAGGCGCTGCATCAGGCCGGTAAACCCCTGGGATTCATGTGTATTGCTCCTGCTATGTTACCTAAGATTTTTGACTTCCCGCTGCGTCTGACCATTGGCACTGACATTGATACAGCGGAAGTGCTGGAAGAGATGGGCGCTGAACATGTGCCTTGCCCGGTCGATGACATTGTGGTTGATGAAGATAATAAAGTGGTCACCACGCCTGCTTACATGCTGGCGCAGGATATCGCCCAGGCGGCGAGTGGGATCGACAAACTGGTCTCGCGTGTTCTGGTACTGGCTGAATGAGAAAAGGGGCTACCGCCTTTCTGCGACGTCTATTTCTGCGGGCAGTTATTGTCCTCGCCGTGTTTTGGGGCGGGGGTATAGCGCTCTTCAGCGTGATGCCCGTTCCTTTCTCGGCGGTCATGATTGAGCGGCAGCTTGGTGCCTGGATACAGGGTAATTTCGGCTATGTGGCGCATTCTGACTGGGTCAGTATGGATGAGATATCACCGTGGATGGGGCTGGCGGTCATTGCCGCTGAGGACCAGAAATTTCCCGACCACTGGGGATTTGATGTCTCTGCGATAGAGAAAGCGCTGGCGCATAACGAACGTAATGAAAACCGTATTCGGGGCGCCTCGACGTTATCGCAACAAACGGCAAAAAACCTCTTTTTGTGGGATGGGCGTAGCTGGGTGCGCAAAGGGCTCGAGGCCGGGTTAACGCTGGGGATAGAAACTGTCTGGAGCAAGAAGCGCATCCTGACGGTTTATTTGAATATTGCGGAGTTTGGCGATGGAGTATTCGGTGTAGAGGCTGCATCACAGCGCTATTTCCATAAACCCGCCAGCCGTCTTAGCCCGTCTGAAGCGGCATTGCTGGCGGCGGTTCTGCCCAATCCGTTACGTTTTAAGGCGAGTGCGCCTTCCGGCTATGTGCGCAGTCGTCAGGCGTGGATCATGCGCCAAATGCGCCAGCTGGGCGGTGAGTCGTTTATGCGTGAAAATAAGTTGTATTAGCGTAGTTATTGCCGGATGCGGCGTAAACGCCTTATCCGGCCTACGGGAGTAGGTCATTGCCGTGTAGGCCTGATAAGCGTAGCGCATCAGGCACTTCACTAATCCTCGTCAAATCCCGAGTTAAACAGGGCAATTACCGCGGCCAGGGCCTCAACTTCCTGCGGACCCGTGGCTTCAACTTCTATCTGGCGTCCTTTGGCGGAATCCAGCATCAGCAGAGCGATAACGCTGTTTGCCTCGGCTTCCGTTCCTTCATCATTACGCAGCAGAACTTCTGCTTCAAAACCCTGCATTAGCTCAAACAGTTTCATTGCCGGCCGGGCATGCATGCCCAGCTTATTCGTGATTTCAACAGTTTGCTTCACGGTCATGATTTGCGTTTTTCCAACGTACGATGGCGTGACTGCACGTTTTTACCGCGTGAGCGGAAGTAGTCTGCCAGTTGCTCTGCAATATACACCGAACGGTGTTTCCCGCCGGTACAGCCGATGGCTACAGTGAGGTAGCTGCGGTTGTTGGTCTCCAGCATGGGTAACCATAGCTCAAGATAGCTGCGAGTCTGGTAGATAAAATTGTGTACTTCTGTGTGTCTGTCGAGGAAGGCCGCGACGGGCCTGTCCAGACCGGTCATCGGGCGTAGCTTTGGATCCCAGTGCGGGTTAGGCAGGAAGCGGACATCAAAGACGTAATCCGCATCAATAGGGATTCCGTGTTTAAAGCCAAAGGACTCAAATACCATCGTTAATTCACGTTCACGTTTGCCCAGCAGTCGGGTACGTAACATTTCCGCCAGCTCGTGCACAGACATTTCAGAGGTGTCTACGATCAGGTCAGCGCGCGAACGCAACGGCTCCAGTAAATCGCTTTCTTTATCGATAGCGCTTTCCAGGGACAAGTTCTTGCTGGACAGCGGGTGTAAACGGCGCGTATCGCTGTAGCGGCGAATCAGCGTGTTACGGTCGGCATCAAGGAACAGCAGTTGCGGTGAGAAGCCTTCAGGCAGGTTACTCATGGCCTGCTCAAAAATCTCCGGGGACTCGGGCATGTTGCGCACGTCAATGCTGACAGCCGCAGATATCTGGCGATCGGCGAGGGTTCGAGCCAGTTCGGGCAACAACACGACGGGAAGGTTATCCACGCAGTAAAAACCCATATCTTCCAGCGCGCGCAGGGCGACAGACTTACCTGACCCTGAACGACCGCTGACGATCATCAGTACCATGTACTGTTTCTCCTCACAACGACAGAAAAGGATGCCATTGGGTTGTTATGCTTCATCCTGTCCACCTTCGGTGTCAGTGATGATTTGATACAACTCCTGGTCACTCTGCGCGGCGCGCAGGCGACGACAGATGGTTTTATCTGCCAGACGTTTTGCGACCAGTGACAACGTATGCAAATGCGTCTTGGTTTGGTCCGCCGGGACCAGCAGGGCGAAAAGCAGATCGACTGGCTGATTATCAATGGCATCGAACGCGATTGGCGTTTCAAGTTGAACAAATACACCAACCGCACGCAGGGTGTCTTCTTCCAGCTTTCCATGCGGAATGGCAATACCATTGCCAATACCGGTACTGCCCATTTTTTCACGCGTCAGAATGGCTTCAAATACCACCTGAGGAGGCAAGCTAAGTTGTTTTGCCGCCAGTTCACTGATGATTTCCAGTGCGCGTTTCTTGCTTTGGCAGTGAACGGCCGCGCGCGTACATTCCTGGTTAAGAACATTGCTCAGTTGTAGAGTCGTATCGTTATTTGTCATAATTTCACCTAAGCGCTAACTGTACAAATGGCCCGTTGTGCTGCACAACAGGCCGTCCTGCACCCGCTAACTGCCCGGACAAGTTAGTGCTGTTTCAGTTTATCTTTATGTTTTGTTAACTGCCGAGCCAGTTTATCAATTAAACCGTCAATGGCGGCGTACATATCCTGACCTTCCGCGCTGGCATGAATTTCGCCACCGTTCACATGCAGTGTTGCATCCGAGATGTGTGTGACCTTCTCCACTTTCAACACAATATAGACCTGATTAATCCGGTCGAAATATTGTTCAAGCTTGGCGAACTTTGCGGTGACAAAGTCGCGCAGGGCCTCAGTGATTTCGACGTTATTTCCAGTGATGTTGAGCTGCATAGTGTCTTCCTTATCGGTTGGGTCAAACCAGCTGTTTGCGCTGGTTAGACGGCGGAATGGATAAAGACTCTCGGTACTTCGCAACGGTGCGGCGCGCCACCATGATACCTTGTTCTGACAGCATAGAGGTTAACTTGCTGTCACTCAGCGGTTTCGCTGGGTTCTCGGCCGCAATTAATTTCTTCACCAGTGCGCGGATAGCTGTAGAAGAGGCTTCGCCTCCGCCTTCAGTGTTAACGTGACTGGAGAAGAAATACTTCAATTCAAAAATGCCGCGCGGACTGTGCAGATACTTTTGCGTGGTCACTCGGGAAATGGTCGATTCATGCATCTCGACGGCCTGGGCGATATCGGCCAGCACCATCGGTTTCATATACTCTTCGCCTTGTTCAAAGAAGGCTTGCTGTTGCTCAACGATACAGCGGCTAACGCGCAATAGCGTGTCATTGCGGCTTTCCAGACTTTTAATCAGCCATTTTGCATCCTGAAGGTTGCTACGAATGAACTGACTGTCAGCATCATTGCGCGCGTTATTGCACAGGGCGGCGTAGTGTTGGTTGATCTGTAAACGCGGAATGCTGTCACTGTTGAGTTCGACTACCCAGCGATCGTTATGCTTACGCACCAGCACATCCGGGATGACGTACTCTGGTTCACCGGTCTGGATAGATTGTCCAGGTCTTGGGTCAAGCGACTGGATAAGATTGACGGCTTCTTTCAGCACATCTTCTTTCAGTCGGGTTACGCGCATCAGGGTGCGGAAGTCGTGGTTGGCGAGCAGATCAAGGTGATCGCTGATGATCAGACGTGCTTCTTCCAACCATGGAGTGGCTTTGTCAAACTGCGAAAGCTGGATCAGTAAGCAATCGCGGAGATCTTTTGCTGCCACACCCACGGGATCAAAACGCTGAACGCGTTTAAGCACGGCTTCGACTTCATCGATACCGACGTCGTCATCGCCCATGCTGTCGAGTATGTCGTCCAGCGTGACGGTGAGATAGCCCGTTTCGTCGACTGCATCCACAATTGACGTGGCAATAGCACGATCGGTATCTGAGAATGGCGTCAGTTCCACCTGCCACATCAGGTAATCTTGCAGCGATTGCGTGGTTTCACCCTGATACACAGGCAGTTCGTCGTCGATGTAATCCCCGCTGGTGCCAGACGGCGTCCCTGCGGTGTAAATCTCATCCCAACTTGCATCCAGCGGCAGCTCTTCCGGCATCTCTTTTTGTTCGAGTGCGTCAGCCGTATCGAGGGATTCGCTATCCTGCTTTTCCTGGGTATCAATTTCGTCGTGAAGATCGGTTTGCTCGAGCAGTGGGTTACTTTCCAGCGCTTGCTGAAGTTCTTGCTGAAGTTCCAGCGTGGACAACTGCAACAGACGGATAGCCTGTTGTAGCTGAGGCGTCATCGCCAGTTGTTGGCTAAGCCTGAGTTGCAAACCTTGCTTCATGTTCAGAGTTGTTGTCTCCTGCGGTGACGTGAAGTCTACTACCCTATCAGAGTCTGAAGTCTTCCCCAAGGTATACGCGTTTAACGTGCTCGTCCTGCAGGATTTCTGTCGGCGTACCGTGTGCGATCAGGTGTCCCTGGCTCACAATGTAGGCGCGCTCACAAACAGCCAGCGTTTCGCGCACGTTATGGTCGGTAATCAGCACGCCAAGCCCGCTGTCGCGCAGGTGTTCAATAATACGTTTGATGTCAATGACGGAAATCGGGTCAACACCGGCAAAGGGCTCATCCAACAGGATAAATTTGGGATTAGCTGCCAGTGCGCGGGCGATCTCCACACGGCGGCGTTCCCCACCGGAGAGTGCCTGTCCAAGGCTGTCACGCAGATGTTCGATATGGAATTCTTCCATCAGCTCATTGGCGCGATCTTCACGCTGCTCGCTGGAAAGATCGTCACGAATTTGCAGAACCGCCATCAGGTTATCAAATACACTCAGGCGACGAAAAATAGAGGCTTCCTGCGGTAAGTACCCGATACCGCGACGGGCACGCGCATGCAGAGGTAACAGACTGATATCTTCGTCATCAATGATAATGTTGCCAGCATCGCGCGGCACAATGCCGACTACCATGTAAAAGGTTGTGGTTTTGCCCGCACCGTTAGGACCGAGCAGACCGACGATCTCCCCGGAGTTGACGGTCAGGCTGACATCTTCCACCACACGACGGCCTTTGTAGGCTTTTGCAAGATTCTTTGCAGTTAATGTTGCCATAACGAATCAGTTACCTTTTTTCTCTGCCGGAGCCTTGGTCTTGTTTTTGTCCTGCAATTGCGACGGAACCAGAACGGTGGTGACGCGTTTGCCTTTCTCACTGAAGGCCTGCATTTTCTGTTCTTTTACCAGATAGGTGATCTTATCGCCCGTGATGTTGCTATCGAGCTGTTCCAGATAAGCCTTACCGGTAAGGACGACGAAATCTTTTGCCAGCTCATAGTGCATCTGTGAGGCGTGGCCTTTAACCGGTTTACCATTGTCCTGCATCTGGTAAAAGGTCGCCGGATTGCCATATCCATCAATCACTTCTTTACCGTCTTCACCGCCCGGACGCGTGACGACGACCTTATCGGCATTAATTTTGATCGTGCCCTGAGTCACGATGACATTGCCGGTAAACGTCACCACGTTGCCCTGCATATCCAGAGACTGCTGGTCCGATTCAATGTGAATCGGCTGCTCGGTATCGCCAGTGACGGCAAATGCCGGAATGCTGGCGGCCAGAAGTGAGCTGGCAAGCACAAGATTAAGGCTGAGTTTGTTTGTTTTGGATTTCATATGAGGTTCTAACCTTTTCAATCAGCTCGGCGTTCTTGCTGCGTAAGTTGCCGCGCATCTTCAGTCCGCTGGAGTTAAATGTTGTTCCATACAACGTGACCAGATCATCGGAAGTGACATCTTGTGTCACAAGGTTGATCTGCGCGTTATCGGTAGTAATTCTGCGTAGTTGAGAGTCAGGCACCAGCGCGTTAACCTCAACATGGCCATACAGGTACAGCATCCGATCGTTGGTCAACTTGGCCTTATCGGCCTTGATCGACCAGGTCGGTACTTTGTCCTTATCAAACGTGGTTAACACCGGTTGGGTGAACCACGAAACTGCTTGATCTGAATAATATTCAACGTGTTGCGCGATCAAATGATAGCTCAGCGCGCCCTCAGGGCTGTACACGACGGTGTCGGTATGCTCGCTCTTATAGGTTGGCTCGTTGTTATTAACGACAACCTGGGCGGTGTCGTCTTTGTCTGCCAGGTTAATACCAATCATCACAAGGACAGCCAGCGACAGTAGAATGATAACCCAACGTCTGGTTTTGCTCATATCGATTGCCCTTTGGCCTCATCCAGTTTGCCCTGCGCCAGGAGTAATAAGTCGCAGACTTCGCGCACTGCGCCGCGCCCCCCGTCGATACGGGTGACGTAATCGGCCCGCGGGATCAGCAACGGATGAGCATCCGCTACCGCGACGCTTAATCCCACTTTTGCCATCACCGGCCAGTCGATCAGGTCATCGCCGACATACGCCACATTCTCAGGCGCGATTGCCAGTTTGCTAAGCAGATCGCCAAAGGCAACCAGTTTGTCCGACTGCCCCTGATACAGATGTGTGATCCCTAATGTGGCACAGCGATCTTCTACAAGTTTAGCCTTTCGTCCGGTAATAATGGCAACCTCAATACCGGAAGTGAGCGCGCAGCGAATTCCGTAGCCATCGCGGACGTTAAACGCCTTCAGCTCTTCACCGTTGTTGCCCATATAAATCAGACCATCAGACAGCACGCCATCCACATCAAGGATCAGCAGACGGATGTTTTCTGCCCTGGTGATGACGTCAGTGCTGACGGGTCCATAACAGGTCGCAAGCGACGCACCTGCTTTACTCATTTTCTTTATCCTTGAGTTTCTTACACTACACCTGCACGCAGCAGATCATGCATATGTAACACACCCAGTAACTGGTCGCCATCAGCAACCATTACCGAGGTGATATGGCGGGACTGCATTAAGTTCAGGGCATCAACGGCAAGAATCCCTGGACGCACGCGAATGCCCCCAGGGGTCATCACATCGGCAATGCCTAACTGGCGTACATCAACGCCCATATCGAAGACACGACGTAAATCGCCATCCGTAAAGATGCCGTCAATCTTCATCGCGTCATCGCAAATGACGGTCATGCCGAGATTTTTCCGCGTGATCTCCAGTAAGGCATCACGCAGACTGGCGCTTTTAGTCACATGCGGGATTTCGTCTCCCGTATGCATAATATCGTTTACGCGCAACAAAAGCTTACGCCCCAGTGCGCCACCAGGATGAGATAACGCAAAATCTTCTGCGGTGAAGCCGCGTGCTTTGAGTAACGCAACGGCAAGCGCATCGCCCATGACCAGCGTTGCGGTCGTACTGCTGGTCGGTGCCAGACCTAATGGGCAGGCTTCTTTGGGCACTTTAACACACAGATGGACATCTGCTGCACGCGCCATACTGCTTTCCGGACGACCCGTCATGCAAATAAGGGGGACGTGCAGGCGTTTTAACACCGGAATTAACGCTGCAATCTCATTAGATTCACCTGAGTTAGAAATGGCAATCACGACGTCCTGCGGTGACACCATACCCAGATCGCCGTGTGCGGCTTCGCCAGGATGCACAAAAAATGAGGGCGTGCCGGTACTGGCAAACGTGGCGGCCATCTTGCGCCCGATATGCCCTGATTTTCCCATTCCCATCACCACGACTTTACCCGGGCAACTGAAAATCTTTTCACAGGCGAGGGTAAAGTTCTGGTTGATGTACTGATCAAGCTCCGCCAGGCCTTCACGTTCAATTGTCAGGACTTCCTTGCCTGCTTGCTGAAAGTCAAAACCCGGTTGCAACTCTAAGTGCGACATAATGCGTTTCCAGTTATCCAACGAGAAGTGGCGATAACCAATACAGCATCGCCAGCCATATGATAAAACCGCTGGTCAGAAGCGCACCCGCGCCACGACCAATCTGGCGCGGACGTCGCCAGCAGAGTAATGCAAAAATAACGCTCACCAGCAGCATGACGCTATAGTCACGGATGAAGGCCATCGGGTTGACCTCGCCCGGTGTAATCAGTGCAGGTAACCCAAGAACGATAACTATATTAAAAATGTTCGCGCCGATGATGTTACCAACGGCAATATCGTTTTCACCTTTACGCAAACCTGCAATGGCGGTTGCCAGTTCTGGCAGGCTGGTACCAATGGCGACCACCGTCAGCCCGATGGTGAGTTCGCTCATGGCAAAGTAATTTGCCAGTACAGTGGCGTTATCAACCACCATACGCGTTGCCATTGGCATAATGATCAGCGCTATCCCCAACCATAAAAATGCGACAGGCAATCCGCCTTCGCGAGGCAGTTCCGCTACTTGCTCCCGGGTCAGGCTGTCATTGCCCTGGCGTTCTGCCAGACGGGCGATTTTAACAATGAATAGCAGCCATAGCACGGCCAGAAGCAGAAGAAAGAGGCCATCACTGCGGCTTAACTGCCCGTCATACAGTACGGACGCGGCCAAAATGCTTACCAGCAACATTAACGGTAATTCACGACGCAGAACATCGGAATGCACGGTAAAAGGATGAATGAGTGCTGACAGGCCTAAAATAAGAAGAATATTGGTGATGTTGGAGCCGATGGCGGTACCGACGGCTAAATCGAGCTGCCCATTCATTGATGCTGCAACAGAGACAATAATCTCAGGTAGGGATGTGCCGATGCTGACGACCGTCATTCCAATAATGATGGGGGGGATACCGAAGGTGCGGCATAAAATGGATGCAGCAAATACCAGACGGTCGGCACCGTAGACCACCAGAAGTAAACCAATTATTAACAGTGCCGTCGCTAAAAGCATCTAAAGTCCTTTCTTCAGGTATACTCGCCGGTCCACGTGAAGGATCTTCTGGAAGCCGTAACGAATTCTTAATTTTGACTTTATGCGGCTAAAAAGTAAAACAAATGCCAGCTTTCGCTAACCAGGACAGGCAATAATCTGTAAATATGTCGAGTTCAGGGCTAAATTGAGCGCCAACTCTTCGATCAACGAGGCAATAGTAAAGGATGAATCAATGGGTCAGTCTGTGGCGAATCTAGTCGATATGCGCGATGTCAGCTTTTCCCGAGGTGACCGCTGCATCTTTGATAATATTTCCCTGACGGTGCCGCGCGGTAAGGTGACGGCGATCATGGGGCCATCAGGCATCGGCAAAACGACGCTGTTACGTCTGATTGGCGGGCAGATCCCGCCAGATAAGGGCGAAATCCTGTTTGACGGCGAAAATGTCCCAGCCATGTCTCGTTCACGTTTGTACACCGTGCGTAAGCGCATGAGTATGCTGTTTCAGTCCGGGGCGCTGTTTACCGACATGAACGTGTTTGACAACGTCGCTTATCCACTGCGTGAGCATACGACGCTGCCCAAGGCGTTGCTCAAGAGCACGGTGATGATGAAACTGGAAGCTGTCGGCCTGCGTGGTGCGGCAAAACTCATGCCTTCTGAATTATCCGGTGGGATGGCGCGACGTGCGGCATTAGCACGCGCCATTGCGCTGGAGCCAGATCTCATCATGTTTGATGAACCGTTCGTCGGGCAGGATCCTATCACCATGGGCGTGCTGGTGAAGCTGATTTCAGAGCTGAACAACGCGCTGGGCGTCACCTGCGTGGTGGTCTCTCACGATGTGCCAGAGGTACTGAGTATTGCGGATTACGCCTATATTATGGCGGACAAAAAGATAGTGGCCTACGGTAGTGCTCAGGCACTACAAGAAAATGCCGATCCGCGCGTGCGTCAGTTCCTCGATGGTATTGCCGATGGGCCGGTTCCGTTCCGCTACCCGGCGGGCGATTACCATACCGATTTACTTAAAACAGGGAGTTAAGCCACCCATGTTGTTAAATGCGCTGGCATCACTCGGACATCGAGGGATAAAAACCCTCAGGACGTTCGGGCGAGCCGGATTAATGTTGTTCAATGCGGTAGTCGGCAAGCCGGAGTTTCGCAAACATGCGCCGCTGCTGATCCGCCAGCTCTATAATGTCGGTGTCTTGTCGATGCTGATCATTATCGTTTCTGGCGTGTTCATCGGGATGGTGCTGGGATTGCAGGGATACCTGGTCCTGACAACCTACAGCGCAGAAACCAGTCTCGGTATGCTGGTGGCGCTGTCCTTGCTGCGAGAACTGGGGCCGGTTGTTGCGGCGCTGCTGTTCGCCGGGCGAGCCGGATCGGCGTTAACCGCGGAAATCGGCCTGATGCGGGCAACCGAGCAGCTTTCCAGCCTGGAAATGATGGCGGTTGATCCTTTGCGTCGAGTAGTTTCTCCGCGCTTTTGGGCGGGTGTCATTTCATTGCCGCTGCTGACGATTATTTTTGTCGCGGTTGGGATTTGGGGTGGCTCGCTGGTCGGCGTTAGCTGGAAGGGGATTGATGCAGGCTTTTTCTGGTCGGCTATGCAAAATGCCGTCGACTGGCGTCTGGATCTGGTCAACTGTTTGATTAAGAGCGTGGTGTTTGCCATTACGGTCACATGGATTGCATTGTTCAATGGTTATGATGCGATTCCGACCTCCGCCGGAATTAGCCGGGCTACGACACGCACCGTTGTGCACGCATCTCTTGCCGTTCTGGGGCTGGATTTTGTGCTGACCGCACTGATGTTTGGGAATTGAGTTCATGCAAACGAAAAAAAATGAAATTTGGGTCGGGGTATTCCTGCTGGTTGCGCTGCTGGCGGCGCTATTTGTCTGCCTGAAAGCGGCTAATGTGACCTCCATGCGTACTGAACCAACCTACACGGTTTATGCGACCTTTGATAATATCGGCGGCCTGAGAGAGCGCTCTCCAGTGCGGATTGGTGGGGTTGTTGTGGGGCGAGTTTCGGATATCTCGTTAGATCCCAAAACATACCTGCCACGCGTAACGTTGGACATCGAATCGCGCTTTAACCATATCCCGGACACCAGCTCGCTGAGCATCCGCACCTCTGGTCTGCTGGGTGAGCAGTATCTGGCATTAAACGTGGGTTTTGAAGATCCTGAGCTGGGAACGTCTATCCTCAAAGATGGCAGTACGATTCAGGACACGAAATCCGCGATGGTGCTGGAAGATATGATTGGTCAATTCCTCTACAACAGTAACAGTAAAGGTGATGACAATAAGAATTCTGGCGATGCGCCAGCCGCAACTGAAGGCAATAATGAAGCCACTACGCCTGCAGGCGCAACGAAATAATCTCAGGAGAATCGACGTATGTTTAAACGATTGATGATGGTGGCTATGCTGGTCATTGCCCCCCTTAGCGCGGCAACCGCAGCGGACCAGACTAACCCGTATAAACTGATGAATGAGGCGGCGCAGAAAACTTTCGATCGTCTGAAAAACGAACAGCCGAAGATCCGTTCTAACCCGGATTATCTGCGTCAGGTGGTTGATCAGGAACTGCTGCCATATGTGCAGGTTAAGTATGCCGGTGCGCTGGTGCTGGGCCGTTACTACAAAGATGCGACACCGGCCCAGCGTGACGCCTATTTTGCCGCATTCCGCGAATATCTGAAGCAGGCTTACGGTCAGGCGCTGGCGATGTACCACGGTCAGACCTATCAGATTGCCCCTGAACAGCCGCTGGGTGATGCGACCATCGTTCCTATCCGCGTGACGATTATCGATCCAAACGGCCGTCCGCCAGTACGTCTGGATTTCCAGTGGCGTAAAAACTCCCAGACCGGTAACTGGCAGGCATATGACATGATTGCCGAAGGCGTCAGTATGATCACCACCAAACAGAATGAGTGGAGCGACCTGCTGCGCACGAAAGGTATTGATGGCCTGACGGCACAGCTGAAATCTATCTCTCAGCAGAAAATCACTCTGGAAGAGAAGAAATAATGACGCAGTCACTCACCTGGACGCGTGAAGGTGACAAGCTGATGCTCGCGGGAGAGCTGGATCAGGACGTGTTAAATCCGTTATGGGATGCACGCGTTGAGGCGATGAAAGGGGTAACCTGCATCGATCTGAGCCAGGTTTCCCGGGTTGATACCGGTGGTCTGGCATTGCTGTTGCATCTGGTTGACCAGGGCAAGCAACAGGGGAATCGCGTTTCGCTCACCGGTGTTAACGATAAGGTTTATACCCTGGCACAGCTTTACAATTTGCCTGACGACGTCCTTCCGCGTTAATTTTTCCAGGCTGGATAAGGCCTTGTGCCGCCATCCGGCAAAACTCCTGAAGGGGATCTGCCACCAAAGCCTTGTCTGATTTATCAGCGAGGCTTTTTGCTTATTTATGACAGCGCCACTTTGCTCTAAGATGTTGGGCTGTTTTCACTATCTGACAAATGAAGAGCCCATGGAAAATAATGAAATTCAGAGCGTGCTGATGAACGCACTCTCCCTCCAGGAAGTCCACGTTTCTGGTGACGGCAGTCACTTTCAGGTTATTGCCGTGGGTGAGATGTTTGACGGCATGAGCCGGGTCAAGAAGCAGCAATCGGTCTATGGCCCATTGATGGAGTATATTGCGGATAACCGCATTCATGCTGTGTCGATTAAAGCGTTTACCCCAGCGGAATGGGCGCGCGATCGCAAACTTAACGGTTTTTGAGCTACGGGTGATATGCCGGTAGCGAAGATGAATTCTTAACAGAGAACAGAATAATGGATAAATTCCGTGTTCAGGGGCCAACCAAGCTCCAGGGCGAAGTCACTATTTCAGGCGCTAAAAACGCCGCACTGCCGATCCTTTTTGCGGCGCTGCTGGCTGAAGAACCTGTAGAAATTCAAAACGTCCCAAAACTGAAGGACGTAGATACCTCCATGAAGCTGCTGAGCCAGTTGGGGGCGAAAGTAGAGCGTAATGGGTCTGTGCACATTGATGCGCGTGACGTTAACGTCTTCTGTGCGCCGTACGATCTGGTGAAAACCATGCGTGCGTCTATCTGGGCATTGGGGCCACTGGTCGCTCGTTTTGGTCAGGGTCAGGTTTCTCTGCCGGGCGGCTGTACTATCGGCGCGCGCCCGGTTGACCTGCATATTACCGGTCTGGAGCAGTTAGGTGCCACCATCAAGCTGGAAGAAGGCTATGTGAAGGCGTCCGTAGAGGGACGTCTGAAAGGCGCACACATTGTCATGGACAAAGTGAGTGTCGGTGCAACGGTAACCATTATGTGCGCGGCAACGCTTGCAGAAGGCACCACCATCATCGAAAACGCCGCTCGCGAACCGGAAATTGTGGATACCGCTAATTTCCTGATTGCGTTGGGTGCGAAGATCACAGGGCAGGGTACCGATCGTATCACCATTGAAGGCGTTGAACGTCTCGGTGGCGGTGTGTATCGCGTTCTGCCAGACCGTATTGAAACCGGGACGTTCCTGGTGGCGGCGGCGATTTCTCGCGGCAAAATTATCTGCCGTAATGCACAACCAGACACACTGGATGCTGTTCTGGCGAAGCTGCGTGATGCCGGTGCGGATATCGAAGTCGGTGAAGACTGGATTAGCCTCGACATGCACGGCAAACGTCCTAAAGCGGTCAATGTGCGCACTGCGCCACATCCGGCTTTCCCGACTGATATGCAGGCCCAGTTCACGCTGTTGAACCTGGTGGCCGAAGGGACAGGTTTCATTACGGAAACCGTGTTTGAGAACCGCTTTATGCACGTGCCTGAACTGAGCCGTATGGGGGCTCACGCGGAAATCGAAAGCAATACTGTGATTTGTCACGGCGTTGAAACGCTCTCCGGTGCACAGGTCATGGCGACCGATCTGCGCGCGTCAGCAAGTTTGGTGTTAGCGGGATGTATCGCTGAAGGCACAACGGTCGTTGACCGTATTTATCACATCGATCGCGGCTATGAGCGCATCGAGGATAAATTGCGTGCGCTGGGCGCAAACATTGAGCGCATTAAAGGCGAGTAATCGCCAACGCGTGTTGTAACCCCCAGGATCGTTGATCCGGGGGTTGCTGTTTTACCGCTACTCAAGACCCTTCTTTTCTTTCCGTACTCTCATCATCCGCGTTCTGTCGATGAATTCATGCGTCCTGGCGTCATGGTAGCGTGACGGCCAAATTACCCACGGGTCTGTTCCCAGTGCTTTCGCGATAATCAATTCACCTTTCGGCCACGGTCGGGTTAACGCATTTGCCAGCGTTGATGAACTTAAGCCATTCTTACGTGACTCAGCGGCCATTGACGTACCTTTCTTACGTAGCCCCGCGATGATGTCAGCCGGATGCCAGTCAATGAATTTGCTTTCCATAGTTCCACATCTCCTTTGGTTAACCAGTGAGGTTTCACAATCAGCCTGTGGAGTTACTATACGCCTCGAGAACGAATGTTCTAAAATGTTCTCGTAAAATGCTTATATATTCAGAATATACCAAGATTATGCGAGTGGATTTTCTATTTTGTAGATCTTATTGGAATTTATAAGAGCACCCCATGTACTGCACGGGGTGCTGGGAAGTGAGATGAGGGAAATTAACGGTCGCGCTGTACGGCGATATGCGCCAGGCCAATCAGGGCTTCTTTCCACGGAGTATCTGGAAGTACCTGAAGTGCCGCGATGGCTTTATCAGCCTCTTCTTCGGCGCGCTGACGAGTCCATTCCAGTGACCCGCAAGCGTTCATCGCTTCCAGAACCGGCTCCAGCAGGTGGCGACCATTACCTTGCTCAATCGCCTGGCGAATCATTTGCGCCTGCTCAGGGGTGCCGTGGCGCATCGCATGCAGCAACGGTAGCGTAGGTTTACCTTCGTTGAGGTCATCACCCACGTTTTTACCCAACTGTTCGCCATCTGCGCTGTAATCCAGTAAATCGTCGATAAGCTGGAAAGCGGTACCGAGGTAGCGGCCATAATCCTGCAGGCCTTTCTCTTGCTCATCGCTACAACCTGCAAGGATACCTGAGCATTGGGCCGCGGCCTCAAACAGACGAGCCGTCTTGCTGTAGATAACACGCATATAGTTTTCTTCGGTGATATCCGGGTCGTTGACGTTCATTAACTGCAGGACTTCGCCTTCAGCAATGACGTTGACCGCTTTAGACATCACTTCCAGCACTTTCAGGGAGCCGAGGCTGGTCATCATCTGAAAGGCGCGGGTATAGATAAAATCGCCGACCAGAACGCTGGCAGCATTACCAAACGCTGCGTTTGCCGTGGCTTTCCCACGGCGCATATCGGATTCATCCACAACATCGTCATGAAGCAGGGTTGCGGTGTGGATAAACTCGATTAAGGCAGCGATCGTGACGTGGGCATTTTCCTGATAACCAACGGCACGCGCCGCGAGTACGGCGATCATTGGGCGAATGCGTTTTCCGCCGCCGCTCACGATGTAGTACCCCAATTGATTGATCAACTGGACGTCGGAATTGAGCTGTTCAAGGATTGTCGCATTGACCCCCGCCATATCTTGCGCGGTTAACTCATTGATTTTTTCTAAATTCATCGCAAAAGCCGGGCTTCTCGCCCCGATTACCTCACTATTTGAGAAGGTAACGTCGGGTTTAGGGTTAGAAATATATGCTGATTGTACTGAAAAAACGCCGCAGATAAACGTTACGGTACACGTTGTGTTTTTTTTCTTCATGTATTGACGGTAGCACTTGTCAAAGGCTCGCGTTTTGCGTAATATTCGCGCCCTATTGTGAATATTTATAGCGCACTCTGAATCATCAAAAAGGTGTGCGCGGAAGCGGAGTTTTTTATGTACGCGGTTTTCCAAAGTGGTGGTAAACAACACCGAGTAAGCGAAGGTCAGACCGTTCGCCTGGAAAAGCTGGACATCGCAACTGGCGAATCTGTTGAATTCGCTGAAGTTCTGATGATCGCAAACGGTGAAGAAGTCAAAATCGGCGTTCCTTTCGTTGATGGCGGCGTTATCAAAGCTGAAGTCGTTGCTCACGGTCGTGGCGAGAAAGTTAAAATTGTTAAGTTTCGTCGTCGTAAACACTACCGTAAGCAGCAGGGCCATCGTCAGTGGTTCACTGATGTGAAAATCACTGGCATCAGCGCTTAAGTTAAGGGGAGCAGATTAAATGGCACATAAAAAGGCTGGCGGCTCGACTCGTAACGGTCGCGATTCAGAAGCTAAACGTCTGGGCGTAAAACGCTTCGGCGGTGAAACAGTTCTGGCTGGTAGCATCATCGTTCGTCAACGTGGTACTAAATTCCACGCTGGCTCCAACGTTGGTTGCGGCAAAGACCACACTCTGTTTGCTAAAGCAGACGGTAAAGTGAAATTTGAAGTGAAAGGCCCGAAAAACCGTAAATTCATCAGCATTGTTGCTGAATAAGTTTTTCGCGTCCCGGTAACGGATAAAAGCCCCGCAACACGTTGCGGGGCTTTTTACATTCGACGACCGGTAAATATGCTCGTCGCGCCGTGATAACCCGGAAACGAGCCCTTGCAGGGAATACGGCATGAAGCAGCAGGCAGGTATTGGTATTCTTTTAGCACTCACGACAGCTGTCTGTTGGGGGGCTTTACCAATAGCGATGAAGCAAGTGCTGGAGGTGATGGAACCTCCTACCGTCGTGTTCTACCGTTTTTTAATGGCAAGCATTGGCCTTGGCGCTATTCTTGCGGTTAAAAAAAAGCTCCCTCCATTGCGTATTTTTCGCAAAGCGCGTTGGCTGGTGCTGTTGGCTATTGCCACGGGTGGACTGTTCGGTAACTTCATTCTGTTTAGTTCGTCTTTACAATATTTGAGCCCAACGGCTTCGCAGGTTATCGGTCAACTGTCACCTGTTGGCATGATGATCGCCAGCGTCTTTATCCTGAAGGAGAAGATGCGCGGCACGCAGATTATTGGCGCTATTATGCTTCTGAGCGGCCTGGTGTTGTTTTTTAATACCAGTCTGATCGAAATTTTTACCCGGCTGACCGATTACACCTGGGGCGTGATCTTTGGTGTCGGTGCCGCGACGGTTTGGGTGTGTTATGGGGTCGCGCAAAAGGTGTTATTGCGCCGCCTGGCATCACCGCAGATCCTGTTTTTACTGTACACTTTATGTACAATAGCGTTGTTGCCGCTGGCTAAACCCGGTGTAATAGCGCAACTCAGCGACTGGCAGCTTGCCTGCCTCGTGTTCTGCGGCCTGAATACACTGGTAGGATACGGTGCCCTTGCGGAAGCAATGGCTCGCTGGCAGGCGGCACAGGTGAGCGCCATAATTACGCTCACACCGCTGTTTACGTTGTTATTTTCAGATTTATTATCACTGGCCTGGCCCGATTTCTTCGCCAGACCGATGCTAAACCTTTTAGGTTATCTCGGTGCGTTTATCGTGGTTGCGGGCGCGATGTATTCCGCCATTGGTCATCGAATTTGGGGCGGTTTACGTAAGCATGAAACGGTGGTTTCGCAACCCCGCTCAGGCGAATGATTTACGGAGAGTAAAATGAAGTTTGTTGATGAAGCATCGATTCTGGTCGTTGCAGGCGATGGCGGTAACGGTTGTGTCAGCTTCCGCCGCGAAAAATACATCCCGAAAGGCGGTCCGGACGGTGGTGACGGTGGTGATGGCGGTGACGTCTGGCTGGAAGCCGACGAAAACCTGAACACGCTGATCGATTACCGTTTTGAAAAATCATTCCGTGCGGAACGTGGTCAGAATGGCGCAAGCCGTGATTGCACCGGCAAGCGTGGTAAAGACGTTACCATCAAAGTGCCAGTAGGGACACGCGTCATCGACCAGGGTACGGGCGAAACGATGGGCGACATGACCAAACACGGTCAGCGTCTGATGGTCGCTAAAGGTGGTTGGCACGGTCTGGGTAACACCCGTTTTAAATCGTCGGTCAACCGTACACCGCGTCAGAAAACGATGGGTACACCGGGCGATAAGCGTGACCTGATGCTGGAACTGATGCTGTTAGCCGATGTCGGTATGCTGGGTATGCCAAACGCCGGTAAATCGACGTTTATCCGCGCGGTATCTGCGGCGAAACCGAAAGTGGCGGATTATCCGTTCACCACGCTGGTACCGAGCCTCGGCGTTGTGCGTATGGACAACGAAAAGAGCTTCGTGGTTGCCGATATTCCAGGTCTGATTGAAGGCGCGGCTGAAGGCGCAGGTCTTGGTATTCGCTTCCTGAAGCATCTGGAACGTTGCCGCGTACTGCTGCACCTCATTGATATCGATCCGATTGACGGTTCCGATCCGGTAGAAAACGCCCGTATCATTATTGGCGAACTGGAAAAATACAGTCAGGATCTGGCGTCTAAACCGCGCTGGTTAGTGTTCAACAAAATTGATTTGATGGACAAAGCTGAAGCGGAAGAAAAAGCGAAAGCCATCGCTGAAGCGCTGGGCTGGGAAGGTAAATATTACCTGATCTCTGCCGCCAGCCAGCTGGGTGTGAAGGATCTTTGCTGGGATGTGATGACCTTTATCATTGAGAACCCAATCGTTCAGGCTGAAGAAGCGAAACAGCCGGAGAAAGTTGAGTTCATGTGGGATGATTATCACCGTCAGCAGCTCGCTGAAGTCGAAGACGAAGCGGAAGATGACTGGGATGACGATTGGGACGAAGACGACGAAGAAGGCGTTGAGTTCATCTACAAGCGTTAATCTCGTAGCCGGATGGCGCTTACGCTTATCCGGCCTACAAAAGCCAACGGGCCGCATTTGCGGCCCGTTTTGTTATGTTCTTTGTAGGCCGGATAAGACGCGTTAGCGTCGCCATCCGGCAATAATGCACTCAGTTATTCTGATAAATATCCTTGTACAGCCGACTCTCGAAGCGTACCAATGGAATACGGCGGTTACGCTGGTCTGCAGGCTCTACCGCATAGCCAGACAGGTACTGCACGAAGGCCATGCGTTGCCCGCTGGCGGTGGTGATGAACCCCGCGAGGTTATATACCCCTTGCAGTGAGCCTGTTTTCGCGGAAACCTTGCCATCAACACCAGCCTGATGCAGGCCTGCACGGTATTGCAGGGAGCCATCGTGGCCAGCCAGTGGCAGCATCGTGATAAAGTTGAGCTCATTGTCATGCTGCGCGATGTATTGCAGCACCTGCATCATGGTGGCGGGGGCAATCAGGTTATGGCGAGAGAGGCCAGAGCCATCGGCAATAATCGTGTTGCCGATATCGACGCCCGCCTGCTGACGCAGGATCTGACGTACGGCATCTGAACCTGCCCGCCAGGTGCCAGGTACGTTAAATCGCGCATGGCCAATCATGCGAAAAACGGTGTCGGCAATCATGTTGTCTGATTTTTTCAGCATAATCTTAAGCAGATCATGCAATGGTGCTGATTGTTTGCTGGCGACGACGGTACCCGGCTCGTTGACCTGAGTCTGACGCAGCAGCGTACCGCTGTAGGTAATACCCGCTTGTTTTAGCTCATCTTTAAGAATGGCTCCGGCATAGCTGGCACCGTCCTGAATAGCAAACGCCAGTGGCAGCGGTTCGGCGCGCTGCGGCAGACACCCGGTCAGCGTAAAGCGGTTCAAATCACCGGGTACCACGTCCAGTTCACAATATTGCGCTTCCGCAGAACCACGTGCGAGGGTGCGAACCTGGCTGAACATGGTCACCGGGTAGTAAGAGGCCACGCGAATATACGCCAAATCGTTGGCTTTTTGTGCGCTGTAGAGCGATACAGAGAAGCAATTTCGGTCGACAATCGCCGCTGCTGGCGGAGCGCTAAAACATTGCGTCATGTCGTTCCAGGGCCAGCCGGGCGCTTTATCATGGCTGGCAAAAATGGAGGTGTCTATCAGGACATTTCCGGCAATTTGCGTCACCCCTGATTTTTTCAGAGTTGCTACCATATTGCGAATATCCTGACGTTTTAACGTCGGATCGGCACCAAATCTCGCAACTAAGTCACCTTTCAATATCCCATTTTCTACGTTGCCTTTTGTCTCAAGCGTCGTGGTGAAACGGAAATCAGGTCCGAGTTGAATCAATGCCGCCAGAGCGGTGATCACTTTCTGGGTACTGGCTGGGAGCGCCATCTGCTGGCTATGGTAATCAATCGCGGGCGCAGGCGCGCCAACCTTCTGTACCATAAGGGCGAGGTTGGCCCCGGCAGGAAGCTGGTTGATGTACTCGTCGACATTCGCAGCCTGAACGCTGAACGCTATACTGGCAGTTAATCCAATGGCAAATCTGGGAAATCGCATAATCTCGCGCTAACAACCTGGAAACAGGCCGTCATACTACGGCGCAACGCCCTAAAAAGTAAACGATGACCCATAGGGAACTCCAGGGTAAAATGAACATCAAATAGAGAATTGTAGCTGACCTGGGACCTCGTGCCCCGGGTCGGTATTTTTTTGCTTCTGACTCTGGCATGGCGTATGCCAGGGTGGGCTTAGCAGCCGGGGTGAGGACAACCACCCCCTACAGGAATGTTCAAGAGGTATAACAAATGCAAGCTATCCCGATGACCTTACGCGGTGCTGAAAAACTGCGCGAAGAACTGGATTTTCTCAAATCTGTGCGTCGCCCTGAAATTATTGCCGCGATCGCGGAAGCGCGTGAACACGGTGACCTGAAAGAGAACGCGGAGTATCACGCGGCTCGTGAACAGCAGGGATTCTGCGAAGGTCGCATTAAAGATATTGAAGCCAAACTGTCTAACGCGCAGGTTATTGACGTCACTAAAATGCCAAATAACGGCCGCGTTGTGTTCGGTGCGACGGTTACCGTTCTGAATCTTGATAACGATGAAGAGCAGACCTGGCGCATTGTGGGCGATGATGAGGCCGATTTTAAACAAAACCTGATTTCGGTGAACTCACCTATTGCTCGTGGCCTGATTGGTAAAGAGCAGGATGATGTGGTGGTTATCAAAACGCCGGGCGGTGAAGTTGAGTATGAAGTGACGAAGGTCGAATACCTGTAAGAATTTCCCAATACACACATCCTGGTTCACGTTGCATACGCGTTGGCAGTGCTCGAATTATTTAGTGTATCTGCAAGATGTTGATGTATTGTAAAGAAAGGAAAAAGGCCGCATAGCGGCCTTTTATCAACGAAGAGAGCGTGGCATTTTGCTCTCCTGCTAGCGGAAATTCCCGCGTTTTACACAAACTTCGTGTTCAACTTTGGGATATTCTTAGCGTGGCAGCGAGATTTTACGTTCTTTAGTCGGGCGATACAGTACCAGCGTTTTGCCGATGACCTGTACATTACAGGCGCCGGTTTCGCGTACGATAGCTTCCACGATCAAGGTTTTAGTATCGCGATCTTCCGAGGCGATTTTCACCTTGATAAGCTCATGGTGCTCTAACGCTTGTTCAATCTCGGCCAGTACCCCTTCGGTCAAACCATTATTGCCAAGCATAACTACAGGCTTGAGCGGATGTGCCAGACCTTTCAGGTGCTGTTTTTGTTTAGTACTCAGATTCATCGTATATTTTTGCTTACGTTGGGATTGAAAACGGGTCATTCTACCGCCATCTCCCATATATCGCCAAATAGCTGTGTAGATATTTACACCATTGGTTACGATGAACTGCCCGATGGGAAAGTGAAATGACAGGTAAAAAGCGTTCTGCCAGCTCGAGTCGCTGGCTT
The DNA here is from genome assembly GCF_028069825.1 of Citrobacter sp. Igbk 14. Lineage (NCBI taxonomy): Bacteria > Pseudomonadati > Pseudomonadota > Gammaproteobacteria > Enterobacterales > Enterobacteriaceae > Citrobacter > Citrobacter sp. Igbk 14. The sequence goes on along the minus strand of NZ_JANEWM010000009.1, from coordinate 61,115 downwards.
CAGGAACACTTTAGCGATAAATATGTTCAACAGGCACAGAAAAAGGGGTTACGTTCCCGCGCCTGGTTTAAACTTGATGAAATACAGCAAAGTGACAAAATTTTTAAACCGGGGATGACGATTGTTGACCTCGGCGCTGCACCCGGTGGCTGGTCGCAATATGCGGTTACGCAGATCGGAAACAGCGGCCGCATTATCGCTTGCGATCTTTTACCTATGGATCCAATCGTTGGTGTGGACTTCCTTCAGGGCGACTTTCGTGATGAATTAGTCCTGAAAGCGTTACTTGAGCGTGTAGGTGACAGTAAAGTACAAGTTGTCATGTCTGATATGGCGCCAAATATGTGTGGAACACCGGCGGTGGATATTCCCCGGGCCATGTATCTGGTTGAACTGGCACTTGGAATGGCTCGTGATGTATTAGCACCAGGTGGTAGTTTTGTAGTGAAGGTGTTCCAGGGCGAAGGCTTCGATGAGTATCTAAGAGACATTCGCTCCCTGTTTACGAAGGTCAAAGTTCGTAAGCCGGACTCTTCTCGCGCCCGTTCGCGTGAAGTGTACATTGTAGCGACCGGGCGTAAACCATAACCGGTAGATTTCAAACGAAAGTTTGAAAGACACTGGATATAGAGTATCCTGACGCTGTTTTTAACACAGTTGTAATATGAGGTTAATCCCTTGAGTGACATGGCGAAAAACCTAATACTCTGGCTGGTCATTGCCGTTGTGCTGATGTCAGTATTCCAGAGCTTTGGGCCCAGCGAGTCTAATGGCCGTAAGGTTGATTACTCTACCTTCCTGCAAGAGGTCAATCAGGACCAGGTTCGTGAAGCGCGTATCAACGGACGTGAGATTAACGTTACCAAGAAAGATAGTAACCGTTACACGACCTACATTCCGGTTAACGATCCGAAGCTGCTTGATAACCTGCTGACCAAAAACGTCAAGGTTGTTGGCGAGCCGCCTGAAGAGCCGAGCCTGCTGGCTTCTATCTTCATTTCCTGGTTCCCAATGCTGCTGCTGATTGGTGTCTGGATCTTCTTTATGCGTCAAATGCAGGGCGGTGGTGGCAAAGGTGCCATGTCGTTCGGTAAGAGCAAAGCGCGCATGTTGACCGAAGATCAGATCAAAACCACTTTTGCTGATGTCGCGGGTTGTGACGAAGCGAAAGAAGAGGTCGCTGAACTGGTTGAATACCTGCGCGAACCGAGCCGTTTCCAGAAACTGGGCGGTAAGATCCCGAAAGGCGTCCTGATGGTTGGTCCTCCGGGTACAGGTAAAACCCTGCTGGCAAAAGCTATCGCAGGTGAAGCGAAGGTTCCATTCTTCACAATTTCCGGTTCTGATTTCGTGGAAATGTTCGTCGGTGTGGGCGCATCTCGTGTGCGTGACATGTTCGAACAAGCCAAGAAAGCGGCACCGTGCATCATCTTCATCGATGAAATCGACGCCGTAGGTCGCCAGCGTGGCGCTGGTCTGGGTGGCGGTCACGATGAACGTGAACAGACGCTGAACCAGATGCTGGTTGAGATGGACGGCTTCGAAGGTAACGAAGGTATTATCGTTATCGCGGCAACTAACCGTCCTGACGTTCTTGACCCTGCGCTGCTGCGTCCAGGCCGTTTTGACCGTCAGGTTGTTGTTGGTCTGCCGGACGTTCGCGGTCGTGAACAGATTCTGAAAGTGCATATGCGTCGCGTACCGCTGTCTCCGGATATCGATGCGGCAATCATTGCTCGTGGTACGCCTGGTTTCTCAGGTGCGGACCTGGCGAACCTGGTGAACGAAGCGGCACTGTTTGCAGCGCGTGGCAACAAGCGTGTTGTATCGATGGTTGAGTTCGAGAAAGCGAAAGACAAAATCATGATGGGTGCGGAACGTCGCTCCATGGTGATGACGGAAGCGCAGAAAGAATCCACCGCGTACCACGAAGCTGGCCACGCGATTATCGGTCGCCTGGTACCGGAGCACGATCCGGTGCACAAAGTGACGATTATTCCGCGCGGTCGTGCGCTGGGTGTCACCTTCTTCCTGCCTGAAGGCGACGCAATTAGCGCCAGTCGTCAGAAACTGGAAAGTCAGATCTCCACGCTGTACGGCGGTCGTCTGGCAGAAGAGATCATCTACGGTGCTGAACATGTTTCTACCGGTGCGTCCAACGACATTAAAGTCGCGACGAACCTGGCGCGTAACATGGTCACTCAGTGGGGCTTCTCTGACAAACTGGGGCCGTTGCTGTACGCGGAAGAAGAAGGTGAAGTGTTCCTCGGTCGTTCTGTGGCGAAAGCTAAACATATGTCCGATGAAACCGCGCGTATTATCGATCAGGAAGTGAAATCACTGATTGAGCGCAACTATGACCGTGCTCGCCGTCTGCTGAACGATAACATGGACATCCTGCACTCAATGAAAGATGCGCTCATGAAATATGAGACCATCGATGCACCGCAGATTGATGATCTGATGGCCCGTCGCGAAGTGCGCCCGCCAGCGGGTTGGGAAGAGTCTGGTTCATCTAACAACTCTGGCAACAATGGCACCCCGAGTGCTCCGCGTCCGGCTGAAGAGCCGCGTACGCCGAACCCGGGCAACATGTCAGAGCAGTTAGGCGACAAATAAGTTATCGTCATCTGATGACCATGTTTTAATTGAAAACCCTGGGGCTTGCTCCGGGGTTTTTCTTATCTGCTTACTCACGATTTTACCAGGGATAACACTATGAAACTCTTTGCTCAGGGATCTTCGCTGGATCTCAGCCATCCCCACGTCATGGGGATTTTAAACGTCACACCAGACTCTTTTTCTGATGGTGGAGCGCACAACTCCCTGGTTGAGGCGGTAAAACACGCAAATCTGATGATTAACGCAGGGGCGACTATCATTGATGTGGGTGGTGAGTCTACGCGACCGGGCGCGGCGGATGTGAGCGTGGAGGAAGAACTGCAGCGTGTAATCCCGGTTGTTGAGGCAATTGCTCAACGTTTTGAAGTGTGGATTTCGGTAGATACCTCAAAACCAGAGGTTATTCGTGAGTGCGCCAGAGTAGGGGCGCATATCATTAACGATATACGTTCGCTCTCGGAGCCGGGCGCGCTGGAAGCTGCGGCAGAAACTGGATTGCCGGTTTGCCTGATGCACATGCAGGGACAGCCGAAAACTATGCAGGAAGCGCCGAAGTATGAGGATGTATTTGCTGAGGTAAATCGTTACTTTGTTGAGCAAATAGCACGTTGTGAACGGGCCGGAATCACAAAAGATAAATTGCTACTCGACCCAGGATTCGGATTCGGTAAAAATCTTACTCACAACTACACATTGCTGGCACGTCTGGCGGAATTTCATCATTTTAATCTGCCGCTGCTGGTAGGGATGTCACGAAAATCAATGGTTGGCCAATTGCTCAATGTGGGTCCATCTGAGCGTTTGAGCGGTAGCCTTGCATGCGCGGTCATTGCCGCAATGCAGGGGGCGCAGATTATTCGTGTCCATGACGTCAAAGAAACCGTAGAAGCGATGCGTGTGGTGGAAGCCACATTGTCTGCAAAGGAAAACAAACGCTATGAGTAATCGTAAATATTTTGGCACCGATGGGATTCGTGGTCGTGTAGGCGACGCTCCAATCACCCCTGACTTTGTGCTCAAGCTGGGTTGGGCGGCAGGCAAAGTGCTGGCACGTCATGGTTCACGCAAAATCATTATCGGCAAAGATACGCGTATTTCCGGCTATATGCTGGAATCTGCGCTGGAAGCGGGCCTGGCTGCCGCGGGGTTGTCAGCTTCTTTCACAGGCCCCATGCCAACACCTGCCGTCGCTTATCTGACGCGTGCTTTCCGTGCTGAAGCCGGGATTGTTATCTCCGCTTCACACAACCCATTTTATGACAACGGGATTAAATTCTTCTCCATCGACGGAACCAAACTGCCGGATGCAGTTGAAGAAGCCATTGAAGCGGAGATGGAAAAAGCAATCACCTGCGTGGATTCGGCTGAGCTGGGTAAAGCCAGTCGTATTGTCGATGCTGCCGGGCGCTATATTGAGTTCTGCAAAGGCACATTCCCGAATGAACTGAGCCTGAACGAGCTTAAAATTGTGGTGGACTGCGCTAACGGTGCAACGTACCACATTGCGCCAAATGTACTGCGCGAGCTGGGTGCTAACGTCATTGCGATTGGCTGTGAACCGAACGGCGTGAACATCAATGAAGAAGTCGGCGCGACCGATGTTCGTGCGCTGCAGGCGCGCGTCATCGCGGAAAAAGCCGATTTGGGGATTGCGCTGGACGGTGACGGCGACCGCGTCATTATGGTTGATCACGAGGGTAATAAAGTCGACGGCGACCAGATCATGTACATCATCGCTCGTGAAGCGCTGCGCCAGGGGCAACTGCGCGGTGGCGCGGTGGGTACCCTGATGAGCAACATGGGACTGGAGCTGGCACTGAAACAACTGGGCATTCCGTTTGCCCGTGCGAAAGTGGGCGACCGTTATGTGCTGGAAAAAATGCAGGAAAAAGGCTGGCGTATCGGTGCGGAAAACTCAGGTCATGTGATCCTGCTGGATAAAACGACCACGGGCGACGGTATTGTGGCGGGTCTGCAGGTATTGGCAGCGATGGTGCGTAACCATATGAGTCTGCACGATCTGTGCAGCGGCATGAAAATGTTCCCGCAACTGCTGGTTAACGTACGTTACACCGCAGGCAGCGGCGATCCGCTGGAACATGAAAGCGTGAAAGCGGTGATGGCAGAGGTTGAAGCGGCACTGGGTAACCGTGGACGCGTACTGCTGCGTAAGTCGGGCACTGAGCCATTAATCCGTGTGATGGTTGAAGGTGAAGACGAAGCACAGGTTACGGAGTTTGCGCACCGCATTGCGGATGCAGTGAAAGCCGTTTAACCCTATCCATAAGTGCAAAAGCCGGAGTCTGAGAGACTCCGGCTTTTTTTTACTGTACTGCAAGCGGTTGTTTACGCCGGCGCTGCCAGAAGTAGCCACTGATCATCAATAGGACGAGGACGGCCAGCCACGGGAGAACCGCCAACAAGTGCCCGGATCGGGCGAATGTCAGTGCAATCATCAGCAACCATCCTCCCAGCATCGGAATTGCGGTGCGTTTAACGATATCCACCGGTGATACACCTGCGATCCCGGCGATGGCGATAATCACGCCGGCAATAGGCGACAACGTCCGTCCAATGCCCGCTGAGATTTGAATCGGCAGCATCATAACCGCCACGTCGCTGCCAATATGGCGGCTGATATCCGGCACCATCGGGGCGAAGGAGAAAAATGCTGCATTCCCAGAGCCCATTAACGCTGAAATCGCAAAGGTGATTAGCGTCATCAGCAAGATTATAGACGCTGCACTGAGGCCAAATTCTCCTGAGAGTGACAGCAGCGCATCAACCGCGCCAATCGCTTTCAGACCGGCGGAGAAAACTTCACCGGCGATAATCAGCGTGACTACCGTGGCAAACACACTGCCCATACTGTCGAAAACTTTTTGTACGCCAGCCATCACTTCGCGAGCTTTACGATGGCGGCAATATTCGCATATCAGAGTAATGGCCAGGCTTATCAGTACGGCGGTATCCAGCGTAATTTTGAGTGAGCTGAACAGCAAATCACTGCACGCTAACATTAAAACCAGCGGTAACATTGGCAGGAACAGCCAGGCAACCGGCGCTTCGGCTTCTTCGGTTGAGGTTAATGTCTGCATTTGCTGCGCGGCATTGTCACCATTCTCCCGGCGATCGAAAAAGCGTTGTACAACGATATGAAGCAGAGCGATGAAAAGAATAACCGGAACGACAATCGGTAACTGATCCTGAACAAAATAGTTAACTACCTCGATACCTGCCGTTTTGGCGGCGAGAACCGAGTTCCCGGAGCCCGGGCCAAATTCAACGGCACAGGTACTGGCGATAACCGCAGCGACGGCGGCGCGGCTGCAGCCAAGACGGGTCAGCAGGGGGTAAAGTGTTGCCATCAAAAGCAGACCCAGTCCGGTGGCGCTACTGATAAACAGCGACAGAAATTGGCCCAGCAGCAGGGCCAGCCCGAGCAGTAGATAAGGGGAGTTCAGACGTTGCAAGGGGCGGGATGTGACGCGCACCAGCACCTGACTTGCGCCAATAGCCGACATATAGGTGGCAAAGCCACCTATCAGCATGATTTGTAGTCCAAGACCGCCAAGACGTACGCTCAGGGTATCGCGAATAAACTCAAAGGCGTCAAAGGGACCAAATCCGGTGCTTTTTTTTACCAGGCTACTGAGAGTAGCCATCCCGCTAAAATGCGCGATAAGCAGGAGTACGATCCCGGTTAAGAGCAACACCGACTGAGGGTGATACTTTTTCAGGATCAGACGCCCGGCAAAAATAATGGCGACCAGCGCCAGTAATAATGACATTCTCAACTCCTCACTCAAAGTTGCCGGTGACCAGACACTCACCATCACGCAGCAACGGCTTTCCGGCGGCAAACAAGTGGGCCAGTGAGAGGTCGTCATTGAGCACGCAAATATCAGCACGTTCTCCTGCGCAAAGTACGCCGCCGGAAATACCCAGCGAGCGTGCGACGTTCGCCGTCAACATCGCGATCGCCTGAGATACCGGAATACCGACATCAATCAGGCGAGGCAACAGGTTGAGGTTGCCGGCTACCGGCGCGGCGCTTAGTCCTTCCACGATGCCTTGCGCATTAAAGCGCGGCACGCTGCCATTACCATCAGAGCTAATGGTGATACGATCGGCAGGAACCTGTGATTCCAGTGCGTGGAGAATCGCTTGTTCCTGGGGCATAAATCGGCTGCCGCCAGACGTTACGTCGATATGGCCACCGCGATGTGCGAAAGCGATAGCCTGTTCGAACAATGCTTCTGTCCTCGCGACATGCGTCGGCGAAATGTGGTGAATCGGAATACCGGCATCACACAGTTCCATCAGCTGTGACATCCCTTCCGGTAGATTGCCCAGGTGTACGTGCAGCAGCCCTTTTTTTCCGGCCAGAAGTGAGGATACGCGGATGTCACTGATTATTCTTAATAACTCCTGGAAAGAGGGGTAGGAGCCACGGTGATCGGCGAGTGCGATTTTGACACCCAGGATTGCCGGGATAAATGCCATATCATCGCGAATAGATTGTGTAATTGTCGGGCTGGGTACCGCGTAGGCTCCGGTATGCATATACGCACGCAGGCCCTCCAGGTTGAGAGACTGCATTTTGGCGTACAGATCTTTCGGGGAGCGGGATATCGCATCAGTGCCCAGCACGCCGACGACCGTCGTAATACCGGCCTGAATCAGATCGCGCAGTTTGACGGCTGGCGTCCGGCTGGCAAAGCCGGCTTCACCGCCGCCGCCGGTAAGATGGACATGCTGATCGATAATTCCGGGAATTACCCACTTACCGCGGCAATCGATGACTTCTTTGACGCCATCAAAGAGTGCAATATCTTTTTCAACAGCCACAATGCGATCGGCATGTATGAGCAGGGAGCAGAGGCCTAAATCCTCTGGGGAAAATACGCGGGCATTGGTCAGTAAAGTAAACATATCGGTCCTGTCAAACGTCGAGGGTGAGAGTCGGCAGGTGAAACGGAATATTGTTGTTATGATGTCCACATTAAAGCCATTACTATAACTGTGACTATTGCCGATTTGTTATCGGTGGATACGGTTATGGCATGATGGGGAATGAGACGTGGATTCGAAGTGGTTAGAAGATTTTCTGGCGTTGAGTCAGTATGGGAATTACTCTCAGGCAGCGATACAGCGGCATATCACCCAGCCCGCGTTAAGCCGACGTATAAAGGCGCTGGAAGAGATGTTGGGGGTCCCGTTGTTTGACCGCACCACGACGCCCGTTACGCTAACCTGTTATGGCGAACGTTTTGAACCTTATGCCCGGCAAGTCCTCAGCACACTCACGGAGGCGCGCCATGACCTGTGTGCGATGATGCCAGCGACGGACAATACGTTGGTGATGGTGAGTCTGCATACGCTGTCAGTCAATATCCTGCCTGATATGATCAACTATCTGCGCCAGAGTGAACCGCAATTAAACTTCACGGTAAATGCCAGCATTCAGGGGATTGATAATCACTTTAATGCCCTGATAAACCGGCAAATTGATATGCTGGTGACGTACGATTTACCCTCTTCACAACCGGGGCTGGAGATTGCCGGAGGGCTGAAGCGTTCTTTATGGCGATATGAGCGTTTTATCCCGGTGATTTCTGCGCAACTCGCAGACAGACTGGATGATCCGCATACCCCGATCCCCTGGCTATGCTACAGCGACTACACCTTTGTCAGACGTATTATTGATCCGGCAGAACAACGAGTGCGTCCACGGTTGAAAAAAGTGTTTGAGACTGGGCTAAGCGAAACAATACGAGAAATGGTACTGCGCCATATGGGAATGGCATGGTTACCCGAATCAATGGTGGCTGAGGAGTTGGTGAATCAGGAAATTATTCACTGTTGGCCAGAAAATTCGGATCTGATTTGTGAAATCCCTATTGTTGTTTGGGCAAACCTTGACGAGCAGCGGTCAGTAATGCAGCGATGCTGGGATAAGTTGCTGCGTTTTTGATTGATGTGGCGATTTTTTCCGCACTTGATACAATGCTAACAAATTGCCCTTGCGAAGGTTATTCGCTTTGGTTAGTATTCACACCCGCTTCAGTGGGAAACAGTTGAAATTCCCGCTTTATTGGTCGAAGCATTGGTACGCGGCAACTCCGCAAGGAACAGGTTGATTATGCACGAAGCTCTTTTGGTAGTTTTCCTTATTGTAGCAATTGGCCTTGTTGGCTTGATCATGCTGCAGCAAGGTAAAGGCGCTGATATGGGAGCCTCTTTTGGCGCAGGCGCTTCTGGTACACTGTTTGGTTCAAGTGGTTCTGGTAACTTCATGACCCGTATGACAGCTGTGTTAGGGACTCTGTTCTTCATTATCAGTCTGGTGCTGGGTAACATGAACAGCAATAAGACCAATAAAGGAAGTGAGTGGGAAAATCTGAGTGCACCGGCGAAAACCGAGCAAACTCAGCCAGCTGCTCCGGCTCAGCCGACCAGCGATATCCCACATTAATAGTTGTATCTGTGCTGAGGTGGTGGAATTGGTAGACACGCTACCTTGAGGTGGTAGTGCCCTAACGGGCTTGTGGGTTCGAGTCCCATCCTCAGTACCAATATTCCAAAGAAAAGACGCTGCAAAGCGTCTTTTTTTTCGTCTGTTATTTGTGGCTGCTCCGTAGGCTTGATAAGCGTAGTGCCATCAGGCGATGTAATAATGTCGGATGGCGGTGTAAACACCTTATCCGACCTACGGGGACAACAGAGCATCCCTATATTCTGCGCATAAAAAAGACCGCTTTCGCGGCCTTAAGATGGTGAATATTTACTTCGCCTTGTTTTCCAGATTCTCAACCTGTGGCAGACCTGTTGCGGAAGAGGCTGTCAGCAGACCAGACTGCGCATAGCCGAACAGCTTCTCACGAGTATCGGTAATATCCAGGTTACGCATGGTCAGCTGACCGATACGATCGTCTGGCGAGAATACGGAATCACCTTTCTCCATGGTCAAACGTTCTGGCTTGTAGGTCAGGTTGTCAGACACGGTGTTAAGGATTGAATAGTCGTTACCGCGACGCAGTTCCAGCGTGACTTCGCCGGTAATCTGGCTGGCTACCCAACGTTGCAGACCATCACGCAGCATCAGCGCCTGTGAGTCGAACCAGCGGCCCTGATACAGCAGACGACCGAGCTGGCGACCGTGAGCGTGATATTGCTCAATGGTGTCTTCATTATGAATACCGGTCAGCAGACGCTCGTAAGCGATGTGCAGAAGTGCCATCCCCGGAGCTTCATAGATACCGCGGCTTTTTGCTTCAATAATACGGTTTTCGATCTGATCGCTCATGCCCAGACCGTGACGACCGCCGATGCGGTTGGCTTCCAGCATCATCTCAACATCGTCACTGAAGGTCTTACCGTTTAGCGCAACCGGATGGCCCTGTTCAAAACGTACGGTCACTTCTTCAGCCGGGATCTTCACGCTCTCATCCCAGAACTTAACGCCCATAATCGGGTTAACGATTTTGACGCTGGAGTTCAGGAATTCCAGATCTTTTGCTTCGTGAGTCGCGCCGAGCATATTGGAGTCAGTGGAATACGCCTTTTCGACAGACATCTTGTAGTCGAAGCCGCAGGCGATCATAAATTCGGACATCTCATGGCGACCACCGAGTTCGTCGATAAAATCGGTATCCAGCCAGGGTTTGTAAATCTGCAATTCGGCGTTGGTTAACAGGCCATAGCGATAGAAACGTTCAATATCGTTACCTTTATAGGTACTACCGTCACCCCAAATGTTTACGCCATCTTCTTTCATGGCGGCAACCAGCATAGTGCCTGTCACTGCGCGGCCCAGTGGGGTGGTATTGAAATAGGTCAGTCCGCCGGTGGTGTTGTGGAACGCACCACACTGAATAGCGGCGATCCCTTCGGCAACCAACTGCTTGCGGCAATCAACCAGGCGAGCATTCTCAGCACCATATTCCATTGCACGGCGAGGAATCGCGTCATAGTCATCCTCATCCGGCTGACCCAAATTCGCAGTATATGCATATGGGACAGCCCCTTTTTGTCGCATCCACAGCAGTGCTGCACTGGTGTCCAGGCCGCCGGAAAAAGCGATACCAATACGTTGACCTACCGGGAGATGCTTGAGAATCGTCGTCATAAAATAAAACCCTGCTTGATAGACTGGTGAAGAGGTCGGTTTTTTATGTTAATTGCATTTTTATGCAAAATAAATGAGTTTTCATTTAATCATCTTTTAAGGATGACAGGAAGAGTTTAGTGATAATTTCGTTAAATAACGCTGTAGATGGCTGATTTATCTTTCCTGTCCTCCGTCGTATTTGTGCTGGTTAGCATTCATTCATTTGCATAGTAGTAACAAGGTTGACATAACGTATAGAGGATCAATATACTGTGCGCAGATTTTACGTCCCGTCCTCGGTACCAAATCCCAGCAGTATTTGCATTTTTTACCCAAAACGAGTAAAATTTGCCACGTTTCAGGCGCGGGGTGGAGCAGCCTGGTAGCTCGTCGGGCTCATAACCCGAAGGTCGTCGGTTCAAATCCGGCCCCCGCAACCACTTTCCCTTAGAGTTCTTTTTCAAATATACTGTGAAGACTTAGGCCTTCGTAGCTGGATTTGAAAAAAATTCTTTCGGAAGGTTCTCCGAACCGCAGGTGCGGTTATAGGGTTCAGTTATCTAAAGCCCCGATTTATCGGGGTTTTTTGTTATCTGACTACAGAATAACTGGGCTTTAGGCCCTTTTTTTATGTCTTGGGGGTGGGCTTGTCCACATTAGAGCAAAAATTAACAGAGATGATTACAGCGCCAGTTGAAGCCTTGGGGTACGAGCTGGTCGGCATCGAATTTATTCGCGGTCGCACATCCACACTGCGCATCTATATTGATAGTGAAGATGGCATCAATGTTGATGATTGTGCTGATGTGAGCCATCAGGTAAGCGCGGTGATGGATGTCGAAGACCCAATCACTGTTGCCTACAACCTGGAAGTCTCCTCTCCGGGTCTCGACCGTCCTCTGTTCACGGCTGAACACTACGTGCGTTTCCTGGGTGAAGAAGTCACGCTGGTTCTTCGTATGGCGGTACAAAACCGTCGTAAATGGCAGGGCGTTATCAAAGCGGTGGACGGTGAGATGATCACGGTCACAGTCGAAGGTAAAGATGAAGTGTTCGCGCTGAGTAATATCCAGAAGGCGAACCTGGTTCCCCACTTTTAACAGTCTGGATTGAGGTGAAAAGCCCGCGATGAACAAAGAAATTTTGGCTGTTGTTGAAGCCGTATCCAACGAGAAAGCGCTGCCACGCGAGAAAATTTTTGAAGCGCTGGAAAGTGCGCTGGCTACAGCAACAAAGAAAAAATATGAACAAGAGATCGATGTCCGCGTAGAGATCGATCGTAAAAGCGGTGATTTCGATACCTTCCGTCGTTGGGTTATCGTAGAAGAAGTCACTCAGCCAACTAAAGAAATTACGCTGGAAGCAGCGCGCTTTGAAGACGAAAGTCTGAACGTTGGTGAATACGTTGAAGATCAGATCGAATCTGTCACCTTTGACCGTATCACTACTCAGACCGCGAAACAGGTTATCGTACAGAAAGTACGTGAAGCTGAACGTGCGATGGTTGTCGATCAATTCCGTGAACACGAAGGCGAAATCGTCACTGGCGTGGTGAAGAAAGTCAACCGTGACAACATTTCCCTGGATCTGGGCAGCAATGCTGAAGCTGTGATCCTGCGTGAAGACATGCTGCCGCGTGAAAACTTCCGTCCTGGCGACCGTATTCGTGGTGTTCTGTACTCTGTGCGCCCGGAAGCGCGTGGTGCGCAGCTGTTTGTGACGCGTTCCAAGCCGGAAATGCTGATCGAACTGTTCCGCATTGAAGTGCCAGAAATTGGCGAAGAAGTGATTGAAATTAAAGCGGCGGCTCGCGATCCGGGTTCTCGTGCGAAAATCGCCGTTAAGACCAACGACAAGCGTATCGATCCGGTCGGTGCCTGTGTTGGTATGCGCGGTGCGCGTGTTCAGGCAGTTTCTACCGAACTGGGCGGCGAGCGTATTGATATTGTCCTGTGGGATGATAACCCGGCGCAGTTCGTGATCAACGCAATGGCGCCAGCAGACGTCGCTTCTATCGTGGTGGATGAAGACAAACACACCATGGATATTGCGGTTGAAGCCGGTAACCTGGCTCAGGCGATTGGACGTAATGGTCAGAACGTCCGCCTGGCTTCACAACTGAGCGGTTGGGAACTCAACGTCATGACCGTTGATGATCTGCAGGCTAAGCATCAGGCTGAAGCACATGCGGCCATCGATACCTTCACCAAATATCTCGATATCGATGAAGATTTCGCGACTGTTTTGGTTGAAGAAGGTTTTGCGACGCTGGAAGAACTGGCCTACGTGCCAATGAAAGAACTGCTGGAAATTGACGGCCTTGATGAACAGACCGTTGAAGCGCTGCGCGAGCGTGCTAAAAACGCACTGACCACTCTGGCACTGGCCCAGGAAGAAAGCCTCGGTGATAACAAACCGGCTGACGATCTGCTGAATCTGGAAGGATTGGATCGTGATATGGCCTTCAAACTGGCTGCCCGTGGTGTTTGTACGCTGGAAGATCTCGCTGAACAGGGCATTGATGATCTGGCTGATATCGAAGGGTTGACCGACGAGAAAGCCGGTGAGCTGATTATGGCTGCCCGTAATATTTGCTGGTTCGGCGACGAAGCGTAATAAACTGTAGCAGGAAGGAACAGTATGACAGATGTAACCGTAAAAACGCTGGCTGCAGAGATACAGACTTCCGTGGAGCGCCTGGTACAGCAATTTGCTGATGCAGGTATCCCGAAGTCTGCTGATGACTCTGTGTCCGCACAAGAGAAACAAACCTTACTGGCGCACCTGAACCGTGAAAATGGCTCAGCGCCGGATAAGTTGACATTGCAGCGTAAAACGCGCAGTACTCTCAATATTCCAGGTACCGGTGGAAAAAGTAAATCGGTACAAATCGAAGTCCGCAAGACACGCACCTTTGTGAAACGCGATCCGCAAGAGGCTGAACGCCTTGCCGCGGAAGAGCAGGCGCAGCGTGAAGCGGAAGAGCAAGCCCGTCGTGAGGCAGAAGAAGCTGCCAAACGCGAGGCGCAACAAAAAGCCGAACGTGAGGCCGCAGAACAAGCTAAACGTGAAGCCGCTGATAAAGCGAAACGTGAAGCTGCGGAAAAAGACAAAGTGAGCAATCAACAGACCGACGATATGACAAAAACCGCCCAGGCCGAAAAAGCCCGCCGTGAAAACGAAGCCGCAGAACTGAAGCGTAAAGCGGAAGAAGAAGCACGTCGCAAGCTTGAAGAAGAAGCGCGCCGTGTGGCTGAAGAAGCCCGTCGTATGGCAGAAGAAAACGAGAAGAATGGTGTGAATAACGCTGAACCTGTTGAAGATACCAGCGATTATCACGTCACCACCTCTCAGCACGCTCGCCAGGCAGAAGACGAAAACGATCGTGAAGTTGAAGGCGGTCGTGGTCGTACTCGCAGTGCGAAAGCTGCGCGTCCGGCGAAGAAAGGCAATAAACACGCCGAATCTAAAGCTGACCGTGAAGAAGCGCGTGCAGCGGTTCGTGGCGGCAAAGGCGGTAAACAGCGTAAAGGTTCCGCGCTGCAGCAGGGCTTCCAGAAGCCGGCTCAGGCCGTTAACCGTGACGTTGTGATCGGCGAAACCATCACCGTTGGCGATCTGGCGAACAAGATGGCAGTTAAAGGTTCTCAGGTCATCAAAGCGATGATGAAACTGGGTGCCATGGCGACCATCAACCAGGTTATCGACCAGGAAACTGCACAGCTGGTTGCCGAAGAGATGGGCCACAAAGTTATCCTGCGTCGTGAAAACGAACTGGAAGAAGCGGTAATGAGCGACCGTGACACTGGTGCGGCGGCTGAACCGCGTGCACCGGTAGTGACCATCATGGGTCACGTTGACCACGGTAAAACGTCTCTGCTGGATTACATTCGTTCTACGAAAGTGGCCTCAGGCGAAGCAGGCGGCATTACTCAGCACATCGGTGCGTATCACGTTGAAACAGGTAACGGTATGATCACCTTCCTGGATACCCCGGGGCACGCCGCATTTACCTCTATGCGTGCTCGTGGTGCTCAGGCAACGGATATCGTTGTTCTGGTTGTTGCTGCAGACGACGGCGTGATGCCGCAGACCATCGAAGCTATCCAGCACGCGAAAGCGGCAGGCGTGCCGGTCGTGGTTGCAGTGAACAAAATTGATAAGCCAGAAGCCGACCCGGATCGCGTTAAAAACGAACTGTCCCAGTACGGCATCATGCCGGAAGAGTGGGGCGGCGAGAGCCAGTTCGTTCACGTTTCTGCAAAAGCCGGTACCGGTATCGACGAGCTGCTGGATGCTATCCTGCTGCAGGCCGAAGTACTGGAACTGAAAGCTGTGCGTAAAGGTATGGCGAGCGGTGCGGTTATCGAATCCTTCCTGGATAAAGGACGCGGCCCGGTTGCTACCGTCCTGGTTCGTGAGGGTACTCTGAACAAAGGCGATATCGTACTGTGTGGCTTCGAATACGGTCGCGTTCGTGCGATGCGTAACGAACTGGGTCAGGAAGTGCTGGAAGCAGGTCCGTCCATTCCGGTGGAAATCCTGGGTCTGTCCGGTGTTCCGGCTGCAGGTGATGAAGTGACTGTTGTTCGTGACGAGAAGAAAGCGCGTGAAGTTGCGCTGTATCGTCAGGGCAAATTCCGTGAAGTTAAACTGGCCCGTCAGCAGAAATCTAAACTCGAGAACATGTTCGCTAACATGACCGAAGGCGAAGTTCACGAAGTGAACATCGTACTGAAGGCTGACGTTCAGGGTTCTGTAGAAGCGATCTCCGACTCTTTACTGAAACTGTCTACCGACGAAGTCAAAGTGAAGATCATCGGTTCTGGCGTGGGTGGTATCACCGAAACCGACGCGACGCTGGCTGCGGCATCCAACGCGATTCTGGTTGGCTTCAACGTCCGTGCTGATGCTTCTGCACGTAAAGTGATCGAATCTGAAAGCCTGGATCTGCGGTACTACTCCGTCATCTACCATCTGATCGACGAAGTGAAAGCGGCGATGAGCGGCATGCTGTCTCCGGAACTGAAACAGCAGATCATCGGTCTGGCTGAAGTTCGTGATGTGTTCAAATCACCGAAATTCGGTGCCATCGCAGGCTGTATGGTTACCGAAGGTACGATTAAGCGTCACAACCCAATCCGCGTTCTGCGCGACAACGTGGTTATCTATGAAGGTGAGCTGGAATCCCTGCGCCGCTTCAAAGATGACGTCAACGAAGTCCGTAACGGCATGGAATGTGGTATCGGCGTTAAGAACTACAACGACGTTCGCGTTGGCGATATGATCGAAGTGTTCGAGATCATCGAGATCAAACGTACAATTGCTTAAGGTTGTTCGGGTGTAGGCCGGATAAGGCGTTTACGCCGACATCCGGCAATGTAATGCCTGATGGCGCTACGCTTATCAGGCCTACAGCCTAATCACCGAATTATTTTCAAAAGGGGCTGAATGCCCCTTTTTTGTCTGGAGAATTTATTATGGCGAAAGAATTTGGTCGCCCGCAGCGTGTAGCGCAAGAGATGCAGAAAGAGATCGCGCTCATCCTGCAACGCGAAATCAAAGACCCGCGTGTTGGTATGATGACCACCGTATCGGGCGTTGAGATGTCCCGTGACCTGGCCTATGCCAAAGTGTTCGTGACGTTCCTGAACGACCAGGACGAAGCGGCCGTGAAAAATGGTATTAAGGCACTGCAGGAAGCTTCTGGCTTCATCCGCTCTCTGCTGGGGAAAGCGATGCGCCTGCGTATCGTGCCTGAGCTGACCTTCTTCTACGACAACTCACTGGTCGAAGGGATGCGCATGTCCAACCTGGTGACCAGCGTGGTGAAGCATGACGATGAACGTCGTGTGAACCCAGCGGACGACAGCAAGGAGGACTGATGAGTCGTCCTCGTCGTCGTGGTCGCGACATTCATGGTGTTTTGCTGCTGGACAAACCTCAGGGCATGTCCAGCAATGACGTACTGCAAAAAGTAAAGCGCATCTACAATGCCAACCGTGCCGGTCATACTGGCGCGTTGGATCCGCTGGCGACAGGCATGCTGCCTATCTGCCTCGGTGAAGCGACTAAGTTTTCACAGTATTTGCTGGATTCCGACAAGCGTTATCGTGTGATTGCCCGCCTGGGTCAGCGTACGGATACCTCTGATGCTGATGGACAAATCGTGCAGGAACGTCCGGTGACCTTTACGGAGGAACAGCTTGCGAGCGTGCTGGAAACTTTCCGCGGGGATATCGAGCAAATTCCATCGATGTACTCGGCGCTGAAATATCAGGGCAAGAAGCTGTACGAATATGCTCGTCAAGGCATCGAGGTGCCGCGTGAAGCGCGCCCAATTACCGTTTATGAACTGCTGTTTATTCGCCACGAAGGGAATGAACTGGAGCTGGAAGTTCACTGCTCCAAAGGCACCTATATTCGTACTATTATTGACGATCTGGGTGAGAAGCTGGGATGCGGTGCACACGTAACGTATCTGCGCCGTCTGACGGTCAGCAAATACCCGGTTGACCGTATGGTCACGCTGGAACATTTGCGTGAACTGGTAGAACAAGCTGAACAACAGAACATTCCGTCAGCGCAGTTGCTTGATCCATTGCTGATGCCAATGGACAGTCCGGCATCGGATTATCCGGTGGTTAATCTGCCTTTAACATCGTCGGTTTACTTTAAAAATGGTAATCCGGTTCGTACGACAGGCACTCCACTGGAAGGGCTGGTGCGTGTGACAGAAGGCGATGACGGTAAATTTATCGGCATGGGGGAAATGGATGACGAAGGTCGGGTTGCCCCCCGTCGACTGGTGGTTGAATATCCTGCATAGCGCTCTCTGTCTTGCGATAAGAAGGCGCTGCGAGTAGAATACTGCCGCTTAACGTCGCGTTAATTATTTAACAGTTCGCGCGGCGTGTACACAATATCATTCGAGCTGCATCAAGGCGGCAAGTCTGGGAATCCTCAGGGGCTTACTCAAGTAGGTGGCTGAAGTGAGCGGACGCAGCCAACGCAGAGTCAGTTTGAAAGATAACGTGTATACACTGGGATTGCTGAATTAGAGATCGGCATCCTTTCATTCTTAATACTTTGGAGTTTTAAAATGTCTCTAAGTACTGAAGCTACAGCTAAAATCGTTTCTGAGTTCGGTCGTGATGCAAACGACACCGGTTCTACCGATGTTCAGGTTGCTCTGTTGACTGCACAGATTAACCACCTGCAGGGCCACTTTGCAGAGCACAAAAAAGATCACCACAGCCGTCGTGGTCTGCTGCGCATGGTTTCTCAGCGTCGTAAACTGCTCGACTACCTGAAACGTAAAGATGTTGCACGCTACACCGCGCTGATCGAGCGTCTGGGTCTGCGTCGCTAATTCTTTCGAGTTTCAGAAAGAGGGGGCCTTCATGGCCCCTTTTTTCCAGCAGATGGCAGCAATTCGCTGGAAACTAATGTATTGTTGCTATGAATGATCTTCCGTTGCAGAGGTTCGCGCGGCTAATGAGAGGCTTTACCCAATACGCATGGGTTAGGGTTGTCATTAGTCGCGAGGATGCGCAGAAGATCGGGTATTAACGATGGCACATAAATGTGCCGTCAAAAAAATAGAGAAAGGATATTATTTTGCTTAATCCGATCGTTCGTAAATTCCAGTACGGTCAGCATACCGTTACGCTGGAAACCGGCATGATGGCGCGTCAGGCGACTGCCGCTGTTATGGTTAGCATGGATGACACTGCGGTATTCGTTACCGTTGTTGGCCAGAAAAAAGCGAAACCAGGCCAGGACTTTTTCCCGCTGACCGTTAACTATCAGGAGCGTACCTACGCTGCTGGTCGTATCCCAGGTAGCTTCTTCCGTCGTGAAGGCCGTCCAAGCGAAGGCGAAACCCTGATCGCGCGTCTGATTGACCGCCCGGTTCGTCCGCTGTTCCCGGAAGGCTTCGTTAACGAAGTTCAGGTTATCGCAACCGTCGTTTCCGTTAACCCACAGGTTAACCCGGATATCGTGGCGATGATTGGTGCATCCGCTGCGCTGTCTCTGTCTGGTATTCCGTTCAACGGCCCGATCGGTGCTGCGCGTGTTGGTTATATCAATGACCAGTATGTACTGAACCCGACTCAGGACGAGCTGAAAGAAAGTAAACTGGATCTGGTTGTTGCCGGTACCGAAGCTGCCGTACTGATGGTTGAATCTGAAGCTGAACTGCTGAGTGAAGACCAGATGCTGGGTGCTGTGGTGTTCGGTCACGAACAGCAGCAGGTTGTTATCCAGGCCATCAACGAGCTGGCTAAAGAAGCGGGCAAACCACGTTGGGACTGGCAGCCAGAAGCGGTTAACGAAGCGCTGAACGCGCGCGTTGCTGCACTGGCAGAAGCGCGCCTGAGCGATGCTTACCGTATCACTGACAAACAAGAGCGTTATGCTCAGGTTGACGTGATCAAATCTGAAACCATCGCGCAGCTTACTGCAGAAGATGAAACCCTGGACGCTAACGAGCTGGGTGAAATCCTGCACGCTATCGAGAAAAACGTTGTTCGTAGCCGCGTACTGGCTGGCGAGCCGCGTATCGATGGCCGCGAAAAAGACATGATCCGTGGTCTGGACGTGCGTACTGGCGTGCTGCCGCGTACTCACGGTTCCGCACTGTTCACCCGTGGTGAAACTCAGGCGCTGGTTACCGCAACGCTGGGTACTACCCGTGATGCGCAGAACCTCGACGAACTGATGGGCGAGCGTACCGACAACTTCCTGTTCCACTACAACTTCCCTCCGTACTGTGTTGGTGAAACCGGTATGGTCGGTTCTCCGAAGCGTCGTGAAATTGGTCACGGTCGTCTGGCGAAGCGTGGCGTACTGGCAGTGATGCCGGAACTGGATAAATTCCCGTACACCGTTCGTGTCGTTTCTGAAATTACTGAATCTAACGGTTCTTCTTCCATGGCTTCCGTATGTGGTGCTTCCCTGGCGCTGATGGACGCAGGCGTGCCGATCAAAGCGGCCGTTGCGGGTATCGCGATGGGTCTGGTGAAGGAAGGCGACAACTTTGTTGTTCTGTCTGACATCCTGGGCGACGAAGACCACCTCGGCGATATGGATTTCAAAGTGGCGGGTTCCCGCGACGGTATCTCTGCACTGCAGATGGATATCAAAATTGAAGGTATCACCAAAGAGATCATGCAGGTCGCTTTGAACCAGGCTAAAGGTGCACGTCTGCACATCCTGGGTGTGATGGAACAGGCGATCAACGCGCCGCGCGGCGATATCTCTGAATTTGCTCCGCGTATCCATACCATTAAGATCAGCCCGGACAAGATCAAAGACGTTATCGGTAAAGGCGGTTCTGTTATCCGTGCCCTGACCGAAGAAACCGGCACCACCATTGAAATCGAAGATGATGGTACTGTGAAGATTGCTGCGACTGACGGCGAGAAAGCGAAATACGCTATTCGTCGCATCGAAGAAATCACCGCTGAAATCGAAGTAGGTCGTATCTACAACGGTAAAGTGACCCGTATCGTTGACTTTGGCGCATTCGTTGCCATCGGTGGCGGTAAAGAAGGTCTGGTGCACATCTCTCAGATCGCTGACAAGCGCGTTGAGAAAGTGACTGATTACCTGCAGATGGGCCAGGAAGTACCGGTCAAAGTTCTGGAAGTTGATCGCCAGGGCCGTGTACGTCTGAGCATTAAAGAAGCAACTGAGCAGTCTCAGCCTGCAGGCGAACCGGAAGCTCCGGCAAGCCAGGGCGAGTAAGGTTGCCATTGCCCTCCGTGAGAGCGGAGGGCCTTTAACCCGGCAGGATGCCTTGTTAGCAACCGGGGAACCTGGACGTTCATTCAATCGTTGTCTTCGGGAGTGGGAAATGAAGCCTTTTTTGCGCTGGTGTTTCGTTGCGACAGCACTCACGCTGGCTGGATGCAGTAATTCCGCCTGGCGTAAGAGTGAAGTCCTCGCAGTACCACTGCAACCGACTTTGCAGCAGGAAGTGATTCTGGCACGTATGGAACAAATTCTTGCCAGTCGGGCTTTAACCGATGACGAACGCGCACAGCTTTTATATGAGCGCGGAGTGTTGTATGATAGTCTCGGTCTGAGGGCACTGGCGCGAAATGATTTTTCACAAGCGCTGGCTATCCGACCAGATATGCCTGAAGTATTCAATTACTTAGGTATATATTTAACGCAGGCAGGCAATTTTGATGCTGCCTATGAAGCGTTTGATTCTGTACTTGAGCTTGATCCAACTTACAACTACGCGCACTTGAATCGCGGTATCGCATTGTATTACGGCGGTCGTGACAAGTTAGCGCAAGATGATCTGCTGGCGTTTTATCAAGACGATCCCAATGATCCTTTCCGCAGTCTGTGGCTTTATCTCGCCGAGCAGAAGCTCGATGAGAAGCAGGCTAAAGAAGCGTTAAAGCAACGTTTCGAAAAATCGGATAAAGAGCAATGGGGATGGAACATTGTCGAGTTCTACCTGGGCAACATTAGCGAAGCAACGCTGATGGAACGCCTGAAGGCGGACGCAACGGATAACACCTCGCTCGCTGAGCATCTCAGTGAAACCAACTTCTATTTAGGTAAGTACTACCTAAGTCTGGGGGATTTGGACAACGCTACGGCATTGTTCAAACTGGCGGTGGCTAACAACGTTCATAACTTTGTTGAGCACCGATACGCATTGTTGGAATTATCGCTCCTGGGCCAGGACCAAGATGACCTGGCAGAATCGGACCAGCAATAGCTGACGTACACATCAGCCCGTAATCTTTTTGATTGCCATCACCTTCACGGGTGAGGGCGTTGTTGTTCGTTAATACACCTACTTTGAGCCGGTTCACACTTTTCAATGAAAATTGCAGATCAATTTCATGATGAGTTATGTAGACTGGCCGCCATTAATTTTGAGGCACACGTACTACATGGCTGAATTCGAAACCACTTTTGCAGATCTGGGCCTGAAGGCTCCTATCCTTGAAGCCCTTAACGATCTGGGTTACGAAAAACCATCTCCAATCCAGGCAGAGTGCATTCCGCATCTGCTGGGCGGTCGCGATGTTCTGGGTATGGCCCAGACAGGTAGCGGCAAAACTGCAGCGTTCTCCTTACCGCTGCTCAACAATCTTGATCCTGAGCTGAAGGCACCTCAGATTCTGGTGCTGGCACCGACCCGCGAACTGGCGGTTCAGGTTGCAGAAGCCATGACGGATTTCTCTAAACACATGCGCGGCGTGAACGTGGTTGCCCTGTACGGCGGCCAGCGTTATGACGTGCAATTACGTGCCCTGCGTCAGGGACCACAGATCGTCGTCGGTACGCCGGGCCGTCTGCTGGATCACCTGAAGCGCGGTACTCTGGACCTCTCCAAACTGAGCGGTCTGGTGCTGGACGAAGCTGATGAAATGCTGCGTATGGGCTTCATTGAAGACGTCGAAACGATTATGGCGCAGATCCCGGAAGGTCATCAGACTGCTCTGTTCTCTGCTACCATGCCGGAAGCGATTCGTCGTATTACCCGCCGCTTTATGAAAGAGCCGCAGGAAGTCCGTATTCAGTCCAGCGTTACTACACGTCCTGACATCAGCCAGAGCTACTGGACTGTATGGGGCATGCGTAAAAATGAAGCGCTGGTGCGTTTCCTGGAAGCAGAAGACTTTGATGCGGCGATTATCTTCGTTCGTACCAAAAATGCGACCCTGGAAGTGGCAGAAGCGCTGGAGCGTAGCGGTTATAGCAGCGCTGCACTGAACGGCGACATGAACCAGTCCCTGCGTGAGCAGACTCTGGAGCGTCTGAAAGATGGTCGTCTGGATATTCTGATTGCAACCGACGTTGCGGCCCGTGGCCTGGACGTTGAGCGTATCAGCCTGGTTGTTAACTACGACATCCCGATGGACTCTGAGTCTTACGTTCACCGTATCGGTCGTACCGGTCGTGCGGGTCGTGCTGGCCGTGCGCTGCTGTTCGTTGAGAACCGCGAGCGTCGTCTGCTGCGTAACATCGAACGCACCATGAAGCTGACCATTCCGGAAGTCGAGCTGCCGAATGCAGACCTGCTGGGCAAACGCCGTCTGGAAAAATTCGCCGCGAAAGTACAGCAGCAGCTGGAAAGCAGCGATCTGGATCAGTACCGCGCTCTGCTGGCGAAAATGCAGCCGGAAGAAGAGCTGGATATCGAAACACTGGCCGCAGCACTGCTGAAAATGGCTCAGGGCGAACGTCCGCTGATCCTGCCGCCAGATGCGCCGATGCGTCCGAAACGCGAATTCCGCGACCGTGATGACCGTGGTCCGCGCGACCGCAACGATCGTGGCCCGCGTGACCGCAATGACCGTGGTGGTGAAGACCGTCCGCGTCGTGAACGTCGTGACGTTGGCGATATGCAGCTGTATCGTATTGAAGTGGGTCGTGATGACGGTGTTGAAGTTCGTCATATCGTTGGCGCGATTGCTAACGAAGGTGATATCAGCAGCCGTTATATCGGTAACATCAAGCTGTTTGCTTCCCACTCCACCATCGAACTGCCGAAAGGTATGCCGGGTGACGTGCTGCAACACTTTACTCGTACTCGCATCCTGAACAAGCCGATGAACATGCAGCTGGTTGGCGATGCAGTACCGCACACCGGTGGTGAGCGTCGTGGCGGTGGTCGTTTCAGCGGTGAGCGTCGTGAAGGCGGTCGTGGTGAAGGTCGTGGCTTTAGCGGCGAACGTCGTGAAGGCGGTCGTGGCGATGGTCGTCGTTTCAGCGGCGAACGTCGTGAAGGCAACCGTGGCCCGCGTCGTGATGATTCTTCTGCTCCGCGCCGTGATGACTCCGCTGGTCGTCGTCGTTTCGGCGGTGACGCATAAGCTTCTTAGCTTATACTCTAAATAATTCGAGTTGCAGGAAGGCGGCAAGAGAGTGAGTTCCCAGGAGCATAGAAAACTATGTGACTGGGGTGAATGAGCGTAGCCAACGTACATGCAACTTGAAGTATGACGAGTATAAAAGCGTAAAGTAATATATACAGCCCTGATCGAAATGATTGGGGCTTTTTTTATTTCATTTGTACTCGTGTACTGGTACAGTGCAGCACATTGAGATGTAGTCACAATACAAATGACTGGAGAGATGGCTGAATGGCAACACTAACCACCACCCAAACATCACCTTCGCTGCTTGGCGGCGTGGTGATCATCGGCGGCACCATTATTGGCGCGGGGATGTTTTCTCTGCCTGTGGTCATGTCCGGGGCGTGGTTCTTCTGGTCAATGGCGGCACTGATCTTCACCTGGTTCTGCATGCTGCACTCCGGGCTGATGATCCTCGAAGCTAACCTCAATTACCGCATTGGCTCGAGCTTCGACACCATCACCAAAGATCTGCTGGGCAAAGGCTGGAACGTTGTGAACGGCATCTCGATCGCCTTCGTTCTCTATATCCTGACCTACGCGTATATCTCGGCGAGTGGTTCGATTCTGCACCACACTTTCTCTGAGATGTCGCTGAACGTTCCGGCGCGTGCGGCAGGTTTTGGCTTTGCTCTGCTGGTAGCATTTGTGGTGTGGTTAAGCACCAAAGCGGTCAGTCGCATGACGGCGATTGTGCTGGGTGCGAAGGTGATTACCTTTTTCCTGACTTTCGGTAGCCTGTTAGGGCACGTCACGCCGACCACGTTGTTTAACGTGGCAGAGAGCAATGCTTCATATACGCCGTATCTGTTGATGACGCTGCCGTTTTGTCTGGCGTCGTTCGGCTACCACGGTAACGTCCCGAGCCTGATGAAGTACTATGGTAAAGATCCGAAGACCATCGTTAAGTGCCTGGTCTACGGTACGCTGCTGGCGCTGGTGCTGTATACCGTATGGTTGCTGGGGACGATGGGCAATATCCCACGCCCAGAGTTTATCGGTATTGCACAGCAGGGCGGTAATATTGATGTGCTGGTCCAGGCGTTGAGCGGCGTGCTGAACAGTCGTAGTTTGGATCTGCTGTTGGTGGTGTTCTCCAACTTTGCCGTGGCGAGTTCGTTCCTCGGAGTGACGCTGGGTCTGTTCGACTATCTGGCAGATCTGTTCAAATTTGATGACTCTGGTATAGGACGTTTTAAAACCGCGCTGCTGACCTTCCTGCCGCCGATTGTCGGTGGGCTGCTGTGGCCGAACGGCTTCCTGTACGCCATTGGTTATGCAGGACTCGCAGCAACCATCTGGGCCGCAATTGTCCCGGCGTTGCTGGCACGTAAATCCCGTGAGCGTTTCGGTAGCCCGAAATTCCGCGTCTGGGGCGGCAAGCCGATGATTGCGCTGATTCTGGTATTCGGTATCGGTAACGCAGTTATCCACATTCTGTCGAGCTTTAATCTGTTGCCTGTGTACCAGTAATGTTGTTGTGCCGGATAGCGGCTGCGCCTTATCCGGCCTACTTATCCTGTAGGCCCGGTAAGCGAAGCGCCACCGGGCAAAACAACGCACTACCCCAACAATTCCTGCTTCACATCCATCGCCAAATCAAACGAATGCAGCCGTGCCTGATGATCAAAGATCTGGCCGTTAACCATAATTTCATCGGCCTGGGTTTCACGCAAAAACGCGTCGAGACCGTGCCGCACTTTCGCTTTATCACCGACCAGCGACATACTCAGCGCCTGCTGAACGCCGTACTGTTCAGAAGCAGACCACAGTTGATGCATATTCTCTACCGGCGGCGGTAACTGGCCGGTTTCGCCCCGGCGCAGTTTCACAAATGCCTGTTGCATTGAGGTGAAAAGAAACTCGGCGTCGCGGTTGCTGTCGGCGGCAATAATGTTGATACACACCATGGCGTAAGGATTTGCCAGCCGCGCCGACGGTTTGAACTGCGTGCGATACAGATGCAGCGCCTGGTGCAGCATATCCGGGGCGAAGTGCGAGGCAAAAGCAAACGGCAAACCAAGCTGCGCCGCCAGCTGCGCGCTGTACAGGCTGGATCCTAATAACCAGACAGGGATCTGCTCGCCGTAGCCGGGAACCGGGCGTACATGGGGATTAGGATCGCGGGCGTCGAACCAGTCCACCAGTTCAGCGACGTCTCGTGGGAAGTTATCGATATCACCGCTCATATGGCGGCGCAGTGCGCGCATGGTTGGCTGATCGCTCCCTGGCGCGCGGCCAAGCCCGAGATCAATCCGCCCCGGATACAGTGTGTTTAGCGTGCCGAACTGCTCAGCGATCACCAGCGGGGAATGGTTGGGTAGCATCACGCCGCCAGAACCCAGATGTAGCGTGGTGGTATGGGCAGCCAGATAGCCAATCAGTACTGACGTTGCGGCGCTGGCGATACCGGTCATGTTGTGATGTTCTGCCAGCCAGTAGCGGCGGTAGCCGCGTTTTTCAGCAAGCTGTGCGAGTTCGAGCGAATGGGAGAAGGCTTCTCGCGCGGAGGAACCCTGAGGGATCGGCGCCAGATCCAGCACCGAGAACGGAATAGTTTTGTTAGTCATAACGGCTCACTTTGTTACCGGTTAATCTTTTAATACTGCATTAAAGATTAGCGAATGTTGTTAACAAAGTGAGCCTTATGAGGCTGACGGCAAAAACAATGCCCGATGGCGCTGCGCTTATCGGACCTACGGGAGCACTATTTTGTAGGCCGGATAAGGCACTTTTGCCGCCATCCGGCTAGGCCTGCAGCTCCAGCCCGGCCAGACGTTTCCAGTAACCGTTGCAGTCGCTGTGGGCGGCAAGCGGTAATGGGGCGTTGCCGTTTTCATTCGCGCGGAAAGCATCAAGCATCGCGATTGTTTCCGTCCCCAATGGTGATAGACGAACGATATCAACCAGCCCCTGCATCGATGTCAACTCGTTGCCGAGATTGTAGACATAGCCGCTCATGGTCTGGATCCCGTTGAGGACAAAGACCTGCTGATTTTCCTGCGACAGCACATCACGCCCGTTGGGGTATTTGATGCAGCAGGTTTCACATTCGTCTTTTGGCCGATCTTCGGAACGCGCGGTAAAGCAGCGGGCAGAGTACGCCAGCGGCAGATGCCCGTAGCTGAGGACTTCGGTTTCAAACTGATTGCGAATACCCAGTTCTTCGCACTGATTGAGCAGATTTACCAACCAGTCACGGGACAGTTCAACTGGCATACACCAGCGCACCATGCCCTGTTTAAGCAGCATACGCAGCGTGACCGCGTTGTAGCAGTTGAGCGCATGTCCTGCGACAAACGGTAGTTTGCGCTCGGCGCACATGTTAACCACACCGAGGTCGCTGGCTTCCACCAGGAAGTCGCCGTTTTCCACATAGCGCTTCAGTTCTCCCAGTTCAGAGGAGGCCTGCACCAGCGCCAGTGTAGAGAGCACCACCTGTTTGCCGCTGCCGGCGAGTGATTTCGCCATATCTATCCAGTCACCCACTTTCGTAGCACGGCGCTTGCTGCACACGGCTTCACCCAGATAGATAACGTCGGCCTGGCTGGTTGCGGCCTGCTGATAAAAATCTTCCAGCGTCTCTTTCGGCCAGTAGTAAAGCACGGGCCCTAAGGAATATTTCATTGCTTTTCTCACTGCCATTTACGGTGATACGCACCAAGCGTGGTCTGCGTGCCTTCGGACATGGAGCCCAGTGTTTCCATCCATTCAGGCTGTGGAACGAAGTTCTGCGGGGAGGCTTTGCAGCGGTCGATCGCCTGACGCCATACTTTCGCGACCTGGCTGACATAGGCCGGGCTACGTTGACGGCCCTCGATTTTGACCGACGCAATATTGGCGGCCAGTAAGTCGGGCAGCAGCTCCAGTGTGTTCAGACTGGTTGGCTCTTCCAGTGCATGGTAGCGTTCACCATCGACCAGATAGCGGCCTTTACACAGCGTTGGGTAACCTGCGTTTTCGCCGTCCTGATAGCGGTCGATCAGCACTTCGTTTAACCGTGACTCCAGTCCCTGTGGGGTCTGCTGCCAGCGCACAAAGCGAGCAGGGGAGCAGGCACCCACCGTGTTTGGCGATTCACCTGTCAGATAAGAAGATAAGTAACAACGACCTTCTGCCATAATGCACAGACTGCCGAAGGCAAATACCTCTAACGGAACTGGGGTGACGCGGGCTAGTTGCTTCACCTGATGAATCGACAGCACACGTGGCAGTACGACCCGCGCAACGTCAAAGTTGCGATGGTAGAAATTAATTGCCTCTTCGTTAGTCGCAGATGCCTGAACGGAGACATGGCGCTCAATATGGGGATAGCGCTCTGCGGCATACTCAAGCATGGCGAGATCGGCGAGGATCAGGGCATCCGCACCCAGTTGTGCCGCCATATCCACGGCACGTTGCCAGCGTACATACCCATCCGGATGGGCAAAAGTGTTAATCGCAATGTGCAGCTTACGGCGATGTTGATGAACGAAACTCACCGCTTCCTGCAATTTTTTCTCGGTAAAATTAAGGCCGGCGAAATGACGGGCGTTGGTATCATCTTTCAGCCCGATGTAGACAGCATCAGCGCCGTTCTCGATGGCCGCCTTAAGCGCCGGGAGATTTCCGGCAGGGCAGAGCAGCTCCATAATTTATCCTGAAAGTTGCGCCTGAGGACGCAAAAATGTTAACGAAGAGGGATTTTAGTTAACCTTGCTGAGACAATTTTTGATTTGAGGCAGTTAAAGTCGTATTGGTGACACCAATAAAGAGGTAACAATTTCGCATCGAATTGTTGATTTATGCCGCTATGTCGTTTATTTGATATGGCAAAATAGCAGGACTATTGAAACAGGGAGTAAAGCTCGTGTTGGATAAACTGCGTTCACGCTTAGTACATTTAGGTCCTTCTCTGATGAGTGTACCGGTTAAACTGACGCCCTTTGCGCTGAAGCGCCAGGTTCTGGAACAGGTCCTGAGCTGGCAGTTTAGTCAGGCGCTGGCCG
Source organism: Citrobacter sp. Igbk 14 (assembly GCF_028069825.1). NCBI lineage: Bacteria > Pseudomonadati > Pseudomonadota > Gammaproteobacteria > Enterobacterales > Enterobacteriaceae > Citrobacter > Citrobacter sp. Igbk 14. The sequence goes on along the minus strand of NZ_JANEWM010000009.1, from coordinate 32,496 downwards.
ATGGGGAGCTGGAGTTTCTCAACGGCCGCTGGCTGAGCATTCATGTGCGCGATATTGGTCTCAGATGGTATACCTCAGTAGAGAACGACAAGCTTATCGTCAGTGAGAGCGCAGATGCTGATGTGAGTTTTAGCGCCGATGCCAGCGATCTCCTGATGATCGTGGCGCGTAAGCAGGATCCAGATACGCTTTTCTTCCAGCGTCGCCTGGTGATCGAAGGCGATACAGAATTAGGGCTGTATGTTAAAAATCTGATGGACGCCATCGAACTGGAGCAGATGCCGAAAGCGTTACGTGTCATGCTGCTGCAGTTGGCGGATTTTGTTGAGGCGGGTATGAAAACGTCGCCAGAAACCAAACAGACCTCGGTAGGTGAAGCATGCTGATTCGAGTTGAAATACCCATTGATGCCCCAGGTATTGATGCGCTGCTGCGTCGTTCATTTGAAAGCGATGCGGAAGCGAAGTTAGTGCACGACCTGCGCGAAGACGGTTTCTTAACGTTGGGTCTGGTTGCTACCGATGATGAAGGTCAGGTAGTGGGCTACGTCGCATTCAGCCCTGTTGATGTGCAGGGTGAAGATCTGCAGTGGGTCGGCATGGCACCGTTAGCGGTAGATGAAAATTACCGTGGGCAAGGCCTGGCGCGTCAGCTGGTTTATGAAGGGCTGGATTCTCTTAACGAGTTTGGCTACGCCGCGGTGGTTACCCTGGGCGATCCGGCATTGTACAGTCGCCTGGGCTTCGAACTGGCGGCTCATCATGACCTGCGTTGCCGCTGGCCGGGTACAGAAAGTGCATTCCAGGTGCATCGCCTGGCGGAAGATGCGCTGGAGGGCGTATCTGGCCTGGTGGAATATCACGACCATTTCAATCGCTTTTAAGTGTCGGGGGTTTGCAGACTGCTCAGCAGAGTCTCAAACCCTTCACCTTCCACAAGGCGCTCTTTCTGGCGTTTTGTAAGCTGCTTGACCCGATACTCTATGCGCAGGGCCAGCGAGCGATCGCCGACTTGCGCCGCAAATGCCAGAGTGAGCTCTCCCTTCCCGCGTAACGCTTTCGCACCTTTTCCGCTCTGATGCTGCTGATAGCGGCGTTGTACATCGGTGGTTATTCCGGTGTACAGGGCATTGTCTGCGGTACGGATCAGATACAGATACCAGGGTGTCATTGTTACCATCGACATGATAATTTTCAGTCCTACAGTATAAAAGAGAACAGAAATGGAAACACTGACTGCGGTGACTCGTTGGTTGGCAAAGCAGCACGTCGTGACCTGGTGTGTACACCATGACGGTGAATTGTGGTGCGCCAATGCGTTTTATCTGTTTGATGCGCAAAAGGTTGCGTTCTATGTGCTCACCGAAGAGAAGACCCGCCATGCACAGATGTCTGGCCCGCGTGCGTGCGTCGCCGGAACGGTAAACGGTCAGCCTAAAACGGTCGCGTTGATTCGCGGCGTTCAGTTTAAAGGGGAAATCCGCCGCCTGGAGGGAGAAGAGAGCGAAGCTGCGCGTAAAGCGTATAACCATCGTTTCCCTGTCGCCAGGATGCTGTCAGCGCCCGTGTGGGAGATTCGGCTGGATGAAATCAAGTTCACTGACAATACGCTGGGCTTTGGCAAGAAGATGCTCTGGCTGCGTGATCTATAGTTAGAAGATCGATTGAGGATGCGGGGATGGAAAAGCAATGAGCCAGGTGTTAATAACAGGTGCCACAGGGCTGGTGGGCGGAAATTTGCTGCGGATGTTGCTGAATGAACCCCGAATCCACGCTATCACCGCACCGACACGACGACCATTGGCAGATACGGTCGGGGTCTATAATCCTCACGATCCACAGTTAAGCGATGCGCTGGCGCAAGTTACTGACCCGGTCGATATTGTTTTTTGCTGCCTGGGTACGACCCGACGTGAAGCGGGTAGCAAAGAGGCGTTTATCCACGCGGATTATACGCTGGTGGTGGACACCGCTCTGACGGGCCGCCGGCTTGGTGCCCAGCATATGCTGGTGGTGAGTTCGATGGGAGCCAATGCACATTCGCCATTTTTTTATAACCGGGTGAAAGGGGAAATGGAGCAGGCGCTGATCGCTCAGAAATGGCCACGGCTAACGATTGTCCGGCCTTCGATGTTGCTGGGGGAACGGGAGAAGCAACGCGCAAATGAAATGTTTTTGGCACCGTTGTTCCGGTTGCTGCCAGGAAACTGGAAATCGATTAAGGCACGTGATGTCGCGCAAGCCATGCTGATGGAGGCGCTGGCACCTGAACATGAAGGGGTTTCGATCCTGACCTCTTCCGAGCTACGCGAAAGGGCGAAATAACATGCCGGATGTCGGCTGAGCTTATCCGACCTACAAACGATTACGTCCTGTAGGCCGGATAAGACGCCTATGCGTCGCTATCCGGCATCTGTATTACTTAATAAAGGTAAAGGCGGTAGTGACGCGTTTCACGCCGCTTACCCGGCTGGCGATATCCGCCGCAGCCTTCGCTTCGCGTTCAGTGACCAGGCCCAGCAGGAATACTTCCCCATTTTCGGTCGTCACTTTCACGTTGGATGATTTCACCTGATCGCTGGTCAGGAGCTGAGAGCGCACTTTGGTGGTGATCCAGGTATCGTTGGACGCATCGCCCAGGCCGATAGGTTGGCCCTGACGGATCTCATTAAAGACCTCCGTTGTGCCCTCTACACCCATCGCAATTTGTTTTGCTCGTGCAGAAAGTTCGCTATTCGGCGACTGGCCGACCAGCAGGACTTTACCCTGATATGCGCTCACGTTGATGCGTGCTTCTTTCTTTATCTGGGCATCTTTCGACAACGCCGTATTGACGCGTAATTCCAGGGTCCCATCATCTACCTGGGTGCCGACACTGCGAGGATCCGTTGCTGCTTTCGTCCCGACAGCTGCTGTTCCGACAACGGCGGCAGCTACACAGCCTTGCAACAGCAACGCTGAGAGAACGACGGCGAGCGGCGAAAATGCCTTCATGTGTACTCCTTAATCATCCTGGTGAGGGAAAAGCGTGTTATCAATGAGATCGCAAAGGCAATTGACCGTCAGCATATGCATTTCCTGAACGCGGGCGCTGTGGTGTGAAGGGATGCGGATTTCAACGTCCTGTGGCCCCAACAATCCGGCCAGTTCCCCTCCGTCATAACCGGTCAACGCAACGATCGTCATGTCGCGCGTAACGGCTGCTTCAACGGCTTTTACGATATCGCGGCTATTACCACGCGTAGAAATTGCCAACAGAACATCACCTGCATGTCCCAGCGCACGGACTTGTTTTGCATAAACTTCGTCGTGCAGGCGATCGTTGGCAATCGCAGTTAAGACCACATTATCAGTATTTAGTGCAATCGCAGGTAAACTGGGTCGCTCTGTTTCAAAACGGTTGATCATGCTGGCAGCAAAATGCTGTGCGTTGGCAGCGGACGTCCCATTACCACAACAGAGAATTTTGTTGCCATTGAGCAGGGACTGAACCAGCGTCATGGCTGCACGGGAGATCGCATCCGGGAGTGCTTCAGCCGCAGCTATCTGAGTTTGAATGCTTTCTGTAAAGCAGACTTTGATTCTGTCTAACACGCTAATCCTTAAGTACCAGGCACGTCAGGTTATTTTATTTGCCTGATGGGCAGGTTCTGATTCAACTATATGAGCGGTCGTTGAACGCGTTCTTAAACCACTCAACATCATTTCCGGTGAAGGCTAACACATCGAACCGGCAATCCACAGTATCAAAACTCCCATTGTGGCGCGCAAGCCACAAGCGGGCGGTCTGTAATAATTTGTGTTGTTTGCTCCGGGTCACACTCGCCGCCGCGCCGCCAAATTGGGCGGACCGCCGGTAGCGGACCTCGACAAAGACGGTGGTCCTGCCTTCACGCATTATCAGGTCGATTTCGCCGCCACGTTCACGTACGTTGGCGGCGAGAAAACGCAGTCCTTTGCTTTCCAGCCAGTGACGCGCAGTCGTTTCCCACGAATCACCGGTCTGTTTGCTCGTTAACTGGCGGGGACGACCTGTCCTTGCTGGTATTTGAGCCATGATAACTTCCTGTTAATCACGCAATCCTGCGTTGCGGTCAACGCGCCGGTGTTGCCGTTAATTTCGAAACCCTGCACCTGACGCATTTGCGAGAAATGATTAGCGAGCGACCAGGCATCAACACCCATTGCATACATGCGCGCAAGCGAGTAGTCATTGCGTACTGCACTCAGCGCTTGCTGCATGAGTGGCTCGTTGCCGCCCGCCAGCATGGGAATTTCGCTGTACTGCAGACCTTCCATCTCCAGACGGAAATCAGGACCAGCGGTACCCTGCGCGCTGCGGGAGCTGGCGTACAGCGTCGCACCGCTCTGGCTGCCGTTACGCATGGCGATCATCGGTTTAATAAACGCAATTTCTTCCGGCGTTGCCAGAATATACACGGCATCAACACGACCGCTGCCGCCAGTGATTTGGGCATCGGTAGGTGCTGCCGGTATCGTCAGACCGCCAATCGTCACGCCAGGTTGCGCAGGCACAGAGGATGCTACCGGGCTACCCGTCAGGGAAATCCCCGACCCGCCGTTGACACCCATTTTAAGCTCAGCGGTCGACCCGAACTTCTGCTGCAGCACTGTACCACCACCCAGTTTTTGCCATTCCTGAGCAAAGGCATTAGCCACGCGATCGCCTAACGCGCTACGCGGGATTAACAGCAGTGGTGCTTGCTTGCCTTGTTCACGGATGTGGCGTGCGGCATCGCGCGCTTCATCTTCTGGTGATAGTGCGAAGTAGCAAACATTCGCCAGATTCTTCACCGACTCAGGCTGGTTTAGCGCCAGTACGTTGAGCGGTGTATTGCTTTTCATCAGCTCTTCGACATTGTTCTTCAACAGCGGGCCGACAACGATGCTGGCGCCATCCTGCTGTACCTGAGCCAGGATCTGATTCAGCGGCTGTGATGACGTGTCGTAGATTTTCAGCTCTGCGGACGGATTCGCCGGCGCGCTGGCCGTCGTTGCCGGTTGTACTGGCGCAGTCTGAGGCACTGTGGCCGCTGGTTGTACTGGCGTATCGTTGGTCAGATCGCTGACAGAAGCCTGAGCGGGACTGGCGACGCCGTCAGTCGTCTGTGGTTGTGCCGTTGTTGCATCAGCACCAGTGTTAGCTGCAGGTGCGGCGGCAACAGGTGCAGAGACCGGTTGAGTACCCATATTTTTTGCCGCTTCAAAGCCCTGCTGAATGGTTCGCCCAAAAACAGCGGCCTGGCCATTCAGAGGCAGTAGCAGTGCGATTTTGCTGGTGGAGGCGGGCTTAAAGCTCTGGACGTTGACGAGCTGCGTAGGCAACAGTTTCGCCCCAGGATTTTGCGGGTAACGTTTTTGCCAGTCGGCAATACCCGCTTTCATCATGTTTGGATCGTTACGGTTATCGAACCAGACGCGCTGGAGATCCAGCCAGCCTTGTAGAACGTTTTCATCAGCGTTGATGACCAGCGTTTGCGCTTGTTCTGGCGTCATTGACGACAGGGCCTGCCAGGTTGCATCAATATTTTTCTGCTTATCGTTGGCGGCCAACAGCGGTTCCTGCGCGATCAGCGCGCGTAGCAGCGTGAGCGACGGGCGTCCCTGGTTGGCGTCAATTTGCGCCTGCCAGTAACGTGCTTGCTGGTTTTGCGAGAAATCGGCTGGTTTTAACTGGCCCAGTAGAGCCTGTGCGCCAGCGATATCTTTCTGCGCAAGTTTGATTTCGACGGCCAGCAGTGACTGTTCAAGACGTTGGGTATCGTTCAGTTGCTGCGGCAACTGGTTGAACAATTCGACCGCCTGCTGGCTCTTGCCTTCTTTCAGCAGTGCACGAATGGCGAGTAATTGCCAGTTGGTCTTGCTATCATCTGAGCTTTGCTGCATTTGCTGCAGATAAAAGCCGGAATCAGCTTGTGCTGTGCCCTGCATATGGGCAGCACTCTGGTCTGGCGCCTGGGTGCCACAGCCTGCGAAAATCAATGCTGCCAGAATGACAGGCAGCGCGCGTGCAGCTTTCAAACGAGAAAATGTTGAGGGTACCATACTGTATCCAGTGATATTTTTTACGCAATGCTCAATATTAAATCGGCAATACGGACGACACAATGAAACAACACGAATCGGCGGATAATTCTCAAGGCCAACTCTTTATTGTACCTACTCCTATCGGAAATTTGGCTGATATTACCCAACGAGCGCTCGAAGTTTTACAAGCCGTTGATTTAATTGCCGCTGAAGATACCCGCCATACAGGATTGTTGTTGCAACACTTCGCGATAAACGCCCGTTTGTTTGCGTTGCATGACCATAATGAGCAGCAAAAAGCCGAAACGCTGGTATTGAAACTGAAAGAAGGGCAAAACATTGCGCTGGTTTCCGATGCCGGAACACCGTTGATTAACGATCCTGGTTATCACCTGGTGCGCACCTGTCGCGAAGCGGGGATCCGCGTGGTACCTCTGCCTGGCCCTTGTGCGGCGATTGCCGCGTTGAGTGCTGCAGGTCTGCCATCAGATCGTTTTTGCTATGAAGGTTTCCTGCCAGCCAAATCTAAAGGGCGTCGTGATGCGATGAAAGCCATCGAAGCAGAACCACGTACGCTTATTTTTTATGAATCCACTCACCGCTTGCTGGACAGCCTGGAAGATATGGTAGCGGTCTGGGGCGAATCTCGTTATGTCGTGCTGGCGCGTGAACTGACCAAAACCTGGGAAACCATTCATGGTGCGCCGGTGGGTGAGTTGCTGGCGTGGGTCAAAGAAGACGAAAATCGCCGTAAAGGTGAAATGGTGCTGATTGTCGAAGGGCATAAAGCACAAGAAGACGACCTTCCGGCTGATGCGCTACGTACGCTGGCCTTATTGCAGGCAGAACTGCCGCTGAAAAAGGCGGCTGCGCTGGCCGCAGAAATCCACGGCGTGAAAAAGAATGCGCTGTATAAGTATGCGCTGGGCCAGCAGGGAGAGTAAAAGTGGGTGGATATCAGCCTCCATTCGTTGTCACTCCATTGATACTCAATCAGGTGATTGAAATCGGTGAGCTTATGGGGCATTGGGCGGCGATGGCGGGTAGAACATCTCCTCTTTTACGCAAAGAGAATCGCATTCGTACAATCCAGGCTTCTTTGGCTATTGAACATAATTCGCTGACGACAGAGCAGGTCACTGCTCTGATGGAAGGTAAGCGAATTCTGGCGCCAGCTAAAGATATACAGGAAGTCAGAAATGCCATTCTGGCCTATGAAAAAATGTCGGAGTGGAAAAGTGAACGGTTATCCGATCTCCTTCAGGCCCATCAGGTCCTGATGTTAGGGCTGGTCGATAATCCTGGCCAATTGCGTTCTGGGAATGTCGGTGTCTACAGGGAAAAACAACTTATCCATATGGCCCCTCCTGCCTCACAAGTTCCGCGCTTGGTTAATGACTTGCAGGGTTGGTTAAAAACGACAGAACACCACCCGCTTATTGCTGGGGCTGTTTTCCACTATGAATTTGAATTTATTCATCCTTTTTCTGATGGTAATGGGCGAATGGGGCGGTTGTGGCAAACATTAATTCTGCGGGAGTGGCGCGCCGAATTGGCCTGGCTGCCGGTAGAAACGCTGATCCATTACCAGCAGGATCGGTATTATCATGTATTAGGGCAATGCGATCGGCAAAGTAGTTGTACGCCATTCATAGAATTTATTTTGGGAAATATCATCTCTGCTTTGAAAGAGGGATTAGGGCAAGCACCGACGATGTCGGAAGAAATGTCGGAAGAAATGTCGGAAGAAATGTCGGAAGAAATGTCGCCTGATTTACTGGATATAGAAAAACGTATTCTGCAAATCTTGTCGAATCAGCCGGGCAGATCTGCCAAAAGTATCGCTGATGAGTGTGAAATCTCATCCCGTACCGTTGAGCGCTATCTGAAAGCGTTGCAGCAAAAAGGAAAGTTGCAACGCGTTGGCGCGAAGAAAGGCGGGATGTGGCGGGTAAAAAACTAAACGATCAGTAACTCAACGCCTGTTTTAGCGAGCGCTGATTTGTCCTGCTTGCTGATGCTATCGTCGGTTATCACGCAATTAATCTTCTCCATCGGCAGTACCTGATTAAAGCCACGGCGATTGAACTTTGTCGCGTCCAGCACAGCGATGACCTTATGTGCGGCAGCTGCCATGACGCTGCTAATGGAGTAGCCTTCGTTAAATGTCGTAATACCATTTGTGGCATCAATCCCATCGGCACCAACGAACATCAGGTCAGCACTGATCCCTTGTAGAGAACGCTCTGCTATGGTGCCATGCATCGAATGGGTTTTATGGCGTACTGTTCCACCGCAGACGACCAGCGTAATGTCTTTGTTTTCCGACAACGTGAATGCGGCGGGTAGGCTATTGGTAATAACGGTGATATTACTTTTTCGGTTTAACGCCTCCGCGATAAGCAAGGTGGTGCTTCCACTATCCAGAATGACGGTCATACCTTCTTCGACCATTGCGGTCGCGGCTTGGGCGATCCTTTTTTTCGGATCGCTGGCAAGTTGATACCGCTCTTCCAATATCACTTCCTGATTGTCGCCTTCAGCCAGGTGGCTTCCCGGTTTTGCCGCTCCGCCGTGAAAACGGGTGACAAGACCTTTCTCCTCTAATAACCGCAGGTCAGCGCGAATGGTCACTTCAGAAATACCAAAGGTATTCGAAAGGTCCATTACCAGTACGCTGCCTTGCGTATTAATCAGGTCGACAATTTTGTTCCTTCTCTCAAATGAGTTCATATTGATTTACCTGATAATTTAACTATCACTAGTTTAATCGAAGGATTGCGAAAGGTGAACGCTAAATTTCGAAAGGAAATGTGAGCCAGCGCAGGTTGCTGGCTCGTGAGGTCAGGCAAATTTGAGCAGAATTTTTCCCTGCATCGGTGCGCCATTGAGTGATGTTACCGCTTTGGCAAAACTGTCCGCGTCGCCGCTATGGGCAATTAACGGCTCCAGTTGCAAACGTTTTTCGGTCAGCAAGCGTGCAGCGGTTTCCCACTCCTCTCCTGGCCATGGGCTGGAGTAGTTCATCCAACTGCCGAGAATCGTTAATTCCTTACGCAGTATTTGGCCAAATACACTGGAAGTCAGCGTCAGGTCCTGGTGCAATGTACCCACTAACGCCACCTGTGCGCGAGGGCCTGCAATTTCTACAGACAGGGCTACGGTTTGTGGTGTTCCTGCTGTCTCCAGTACCAACTGATCGAACTGCATATCTGCCAGTGCGGAATAGATTTCCGCCGCACTCATCTCCCGGCTATTAAATACGTGAGTGGCTCCCAACTCTTTCGCTAACGTCAATTTTTGTGGGTTGATATCAATTGCCGTGACACTTTTTGCACCGAGTTCGCGGGCACATTGCATCGCCAGCAAACCGATAGTCCCTGCGCCAACGATAATCACGTTTTTACCTTCGCAGCCCTGAGCCAGGTGGAAGGCATGCAAACCGACGGTAATGGGTTCGATGAATGCCCCGTCATCAATCGGCATATCTGATGGCAGTCGGAACAGATTGGCGCGTTTTACGACCACATATTCCGCATTGCCCCCTTCGCTACGCGAACCGACAAACTGATATTGCTTACATAACGAAAAGTAACCACGTTCACACTGAGGGCAGTGGAAGCAGGGGAGTAGCGGCACACAGGCAACGGCGTCGCCAGGTTGCATATCAGTCACACCGGTGCCGTAGGATTCAACATAACCGCTAAATTCATGACCCAGCGTTATTGGGTAGTAATGCGCACCATGAGAAAAAATACGCGGGATATCAGAACCGCAAAGCCCTGAACTAACCACCCTGACCAATACATCGTTATCGGCTTGCAGTTGGGGCATGGGACGTTCTTCAACGCGTACGTCTCCCTCAGCGTGAATAACCACTGATTTCATAAGAGTCTCCAGAAATGTGAAGGGGAGCAAATGCTCCCCAGAAGTTAAGATGTGGGCTGGCTTTCTGAGATAGCGGCTGCTTTTTCGGCGGTGACAAAACGACGTGCCCGGCGCCAGGTCAATAGCACACCGGCGAAGTAAATGACGGCAATCACGGCAAACGCCACGACGTTTTGCCAGGTAAAGAGCTGAATCAGTAACCAGGTGATCGGCGAGCCCCCCTGGTCCAGAGAGGCGACCATTCCACCTGCTTTCAGTGCCCCGGCGTTGGCGGCAAGCTGGGTGTGTAAGCCGATAGTCTGGGTGGCGATCCACAAGGTGATGCCCATGATGATGACACCAGAGATCAGCGTGCGGAACAGGTTCCCCTGATGAACGGCTACCGCCATTGCTACGAAGAACCCAATAGTAGCAAGATCACCGAAGGGCAGAACCTGATTACCTGGAACCAGGACGGCAATCAGAATGGTCAGCGGAATAAAGATCAGGCTGGCGGAAACCACCGATGTATGGCCGAGCAGCAATGCGGGATCAAGACCAATTAAGAACTCCTGGCCGCCAAATTTCGCCTGCAGACGTTTACGGGCATGCTTTGCAATAGGTGTTAAGCCATCCATAATCGGTTTAATGACGCGTGGCATGAGCAGCATAACGGCAGCCGTTTTTACCGCCAGTTGCAATACTGCTTTGATGTCATACCCGGCTAACAAGCCGATCACTAAGCCCATAACAAAACCGACGGTGACTGGCTCACCAAAAGGACCGAAGCGTTTCTGTACATCATCAGCACTGAAATGAATGCGATTCAGGCCTGGGATTTTTTCAATGATCGTATCAACCAATACCGCTATTGGCCCCAGATAGGCTGATGAGCCGTGTGGGATGGCAATACCTTCGAGACCGAAAAAGTCGCGCGTGTCTTTCGCAAACCAGTCGCCAAGTTTGTAGACAAAAGCGGCGTGAACGACAACGCCCAGGATGCCCAACCAGTATGAGCCCGTCGCCAGATGTAACATTGCGCCAGTGAACGTCATATGCCAGATGTTCCAGATATCGACATTGACGACCCGGGTCATTCGGGTGACCAGCATCAGGATATTGACCCCAATGGCGACAGGGATAGCAATCAAGGCGATCTGTGATGCCCATGTCATCGGTGATGAACCCGGCCAGCCAACATCAATGACATGCAGATTGATTTGAAACTGCTCCGCCATTGCTTTTGCGGCAGGCCCGATAGAATCCAGCATCAGGCCAATAACCAGGCCGATACCGACGAAGCCAATCCCAATATGCAGACCGGATTTAAAACAATCCCCGAGCTTCATCCCCAATAGTTTTGAGAAGATGATGATCACGAGCGGCAGCATGACAGTCGGACCTAAGTCGAGGATATAACGCATTATTTCGCTAAACATGGCGTCACCCCACGAGGATAGTCAGTATTTTTTGCTGCAATGCTTCGATACCCACGCCTGAAACAAAAGGCATGCCGTGGACCACAGGGATATCGCCAAAAGTACGGTCAACACGGGCGGTGGTACAGATAAGATCTGCTCCATCCATATAGGTTTCGATTTCCGTTACACGGCACTGAACCAGGTCGAGTTGGATATTGTTGGCTTCACACAGTTCTTTAATTTCTTCTGCTGCCATTGTTGAAGTTGCTACAGCACCGCCACACGCCACAATTACTTTACGTTTCATAGGGTATTCCTTTTATTATCAGTTTGTTATCAAGCCTGCGCGCAAGACTCAGGCTCAAGGATTTTTTCCCGAAAGATCATTGCCAGTTCAGCCTCTGGCGCATTCAATAATGCTTCAATGGTGTTCGGGTTTTGCAGCTCACTGAACAGGCGACGTAACAGCTTTAGCTGAGCCGTCGGGTTCTCAACGATTAAGGCAATAATTAAAGAGACCGCTATCTCTTCATCATCATCTGCCTGCTGAAAGTTGACAGGCGTCTCTGGGCGAATCAGATAGATAGCTGGCGATTTTGCATGAATGGCTTCACAGTGCGGGATCGCAACGGCGTGACGTTCCAGCGCTATCCCGGTTGGGAATGTGGCTTCACGTTCAATTAAGGCCTGCGGGTAGCTTTCATGCACGACCCCTTTGGCCAGCATCTCCTCCCCAATGTGTACCAGCGCATGCTGACACGAGCTAAAGTTTATTCCGGTTCGGACAAAGAGTTGGCTCATATATTCTCCAGATTTCAGGCGATGACTGGTGCGCAGCCAAAGCGATAGGCACGCAGAACGTCCTGGATTTTGTCGATAATCAGATTATGGGGTGTAGCCGTGAGCGTACCTTCTGACAGGCGCTCAAACTGCACGGGCATAAACTGGCTAATTAGCCCCAGCGGTAATGCCACACCGTTCAGGTTGGCAATTAACTTTTCCACGCTTTGACGAATGCGCGGATGAGGCCAGTAGTAGCGAATACGGTCAGACAAGCTGAAGTGAATATCGACCATCGCCTGGCTCCAGGTTGGGCGATAGTATTTTTTCCAGTAATCCGGCTCATTCAGCATGACTTCATCAATCACCTCCAGCACCCGGCTACGTTGTTCCGGAGAGATCAGCTCATTTTCCATTTGCGCCAGCGCAAAAATAGCTTCGCGAAGGGCGAAAGTCAGCGCGGGACCTACTTTCAGAATCGCATAGTGGTCACGTACCAGGTCACGATAGGCTTGACGGGTTTGATAATCGGTGGAGTGCGCCTCATAGACCATCGGCGTCTCTTTGATCCAGGCAGAAAGCGCTTCTGCGGCTTGTGGTTGATAGTGAATGATCTGTGTGTGATCAAACTCCACGCCTGGCTGGACGACAATGGCGATCACACGGGTTAATGCGTCTTCAAGCCCTAATGCGCGAAAAGCGACCTGGTGTGTTTCCAGGGTACGGGCAGCATCTTCTTCGCGGGTAACATGTACGGTACCAATAGTACTGGCTTCTCCGCCAGGTACAGGAACTTCTGTCCCTATAACGTAAGTTAGTTGGCGTTTCTGTTCTTCAGTGGCTGTTGCTTCTGCGGCCTGGCACAGTACAGCGGCGCGCTCGGCGACAATCATCGGATCCAACGGTGTGGGATCGTCAGCACAGGACATAGAGGCATCAAGATGGATTTTACTGAATCCAGCGGCGACATAAGCTTTAATTAAATCTACGGATTTCGCCATCGCCTCTGCTGCCGGTTCATTTTGCCAGCAGTTAGGACCGAGGTGATCGCCCCCGAGAATCAGTCTTTCACGAGGGAAACCGACTTGTTCTGCAATGTTATACACAAAGTCACGGAAATCGGCAGGCTTCATCCCGGTATAGCCGCCAAACTGATTGACCTGATTTGATGTCGCTTCGATCAGCACTTTACTGTCTGTATTGAGATCAAAACGTAATGCGGATTCAATCACCAGCGGATGGGCTGAACAAACAGAACAAATTCCCAAATGTTCACCCGCTTTATGACGAGAGATTATTTCTTTCACTTCTATCTCCGATATCTTTTGTTTATCTTCATAATATTTTTGGATTGAAGGCAAAGGGTAAAAGCATCTTTCGTGATCCAGCTTTAAAAACAAACCTTTGTCAGCACCCATGCAATTCAAATTAATGAAGGACTTACAGCTTTCCTTCGCAGCCGCAGTCGGCGATGACTTTACGTACCACCTCTTTCATCGCCGCTTTTGCTGGCACCATGTAGTGCCGTGGATCGTTCGCATCGGTGTGGGCGCTCAAGTAGTTTTTGAGTGCGTCAGCAAAGGCGATTTTGAGTTCGGTAGCGACGTTGACTTTGCAGATCCCGAGGGCGATTGCGCGTTTAATATCCTGAGGGGGCAGGCCGGAAGCGCCATGTAAAACCAAAGGAATATCAACGCATTGACGAATCTCATCTAACCGTTCAAAGTCCAGTTTTGGCTCTGCGGTGTACAAGCCGTGGGCAGTGCCAATGGCGACTGCCAGTGAGTCGATACCTGTTTTTTCTACGAACTCTCGAGCCTGCTCAGGGTGGGTATAAAGTGCATCCTTGCCATCAACGATCAGGTCATCTTCTTGCCCACCCAGGCGTCCCAGTTCTGCTTCAACGCTGGCGTCATAGCGGTGGCAGTAATCCGTCACGCGTTTGACTAACGCGATGTTATCGGCAAACGGTAAATGGGAGCCGTCGATCATGACAGAGCGAATCCCTGAGGAGACTTTTGCTTCAATATCGCTGACGCTTTCATGGTGATCGAGATGAATTGCCAGGGGGAGGTTCCAGCTTCTGGCCAGCTCGCTGGCGATAGCGACTATATTACCGACACCAGCGTAGTTAAAAGTACCTGGCGTTCCGGCGACGATCAACGGAGAACGTAGCTCGGCAGCCGTTTCCACGACAACCTGTAAGGTCTCGAGATTGTGGATGTTAAATGCGGGGACGGCGTAACCTTCTTGTTGAGCCTTCTTCAGCATTGTTTTGCTTGAAATGATAAACATACTTCCTCCGAAGTCTTTCGATTTCTTTCTTCGAAATAAAGTATAGGGTTTCGTAATGTTTTTTTGTGATTTTGATCTGAAAAATGAAAGTTTCGAAAGTAATGGGAGGGTTGCGAAAGTTTATGACAAAAAAAAGAGCATGCCCGTAGACATGCTCCTGAAGAAAAAACAGTGAAAAATCAGGTTACCGGTGCCGGGTTAAATACCGCCAGCTGGTTATGTAATCCCCACTGATCCGAGAAGGTTTTCTTACGCCCGCTGGCCACGTCGAGAATGAACTCGAATAGCTTCAAACCTACCTCTTCGATGGTTTCTTCTCCGGTCGCGATGGTACCTGCGTTGATGTCCATCAGATCAAACCAACGATTAGCCAGTTCAGTGCGTGTCGCCATTTTTATCACCGGAACGGCCATCAGACCGTACGGCGTACCGCGACCGGTGGTGAATACCTGTACGGTGATGCCGGAAGCAACCTGCTGAGTTCCACAGACAAAATCGCTGGCGGGGGTAGCAGCGTATATCAGACCGCGTTTGGTTGGACGCTGACCCGGCGACAACACTTCGACAATCGCGCTCTTGCCAGACTTGGCAATGGAGCCCAGCGCTTTTTCCACCACGTTTGCCAGACCGCCTTTCTTGTTGCCCGGAGAGGGGTTAGCGCTGCGGTCAGTTTTCCCCATATCGAGATAGTTGTCGTACCAGGCCATCTCTTCGAGCAGGCGTTTGCCCACCTCTTCGTTAATTGCCCGCGGGGTCAGAAGGTGGATGGCATCTCGCACTTCGGTCACTTCCGAGAACATCACGGTCGCACCGCAGCGAACTAACAGGTCGGAGGCAAAACCGACTGCCGGGTTGGCCGTTACGCCAGAAAACGCATCGCTTCCGCCGCATTGCATGCCGACTACCAGCTCAGAAGCCGGACAGGTTTCGCGCTGGCGCTGATTGAGCTTTGCCAGATGGCGCTCAGCGACCTGCAAAATGTCTTCTACCATGGATTTAAAACCAACGTGTTTTTCATCCTGCAGGCTGACGATACTGGCGCTGTCTACCGAAATACTTTTCACATCGTGAGTACCTTCCAGCAGGCGCTCGGGCTGGAGTTTTTCGCAGCCAAGGCCGATGACCATTACTTCACCGCCGAAGTTTGGGTTCAGCGCAATATTGTGGATTGTACGAATCGGCACGATGGCGGCTGGGGCATTGATAGCCACGCCGCAGCCGTACAAGTGATTGAGCCCCACCACGCCGTCGACGTTCGGATAGTTGGGCAGCAGATCGCGCTCAATGATTTTCACGACATAATCCACCACGCCCGCCACGCAGTGCACGCTGGTGGAGATGCCGAGCAGATTCTTGGTGCCGACGCTGCCGTCAGCATTGCGGTATCCTTCGAAGGTATACCCCTCCAGCGGCGGCAGCGGTTCCGGGACTTTGGTTGCCAGCGGCAATGTTTCCAGTGGCGGCGCTTTTGGCAGTTCAACCATAGATTCATCGATCCAGCTGCCGCGTGGGATATCGCGAACGGCGAAACCTATTACTTCACCATAGCGGACGATTTCGCCATGAGCAGGAATATCTGTTAGTGCCACTTTATGGCCCTGGGGGATATGCTCTATCAGCGTCAGTCCATCCGGAAAACGTGTCCCGGCTTTCAGACCATTGTCATTGACAATAATCGCCACATTATCTGTGTCGTGTACTTTAATATAAAACGCCGTTGGCGATTCTTGTCTAATTTCGATGTCGGCCATTGTCCAGTATTCTCCAGCCAGGTGGTGATAATAATTGTATGGGTGTTGTTATATTGAAGCTAATTAAAAGCAATAAAGACTTGGTATTGTGAAATAAGAATGTCAGGAGATTAAATCTGAGAATGTGACCATGATCACTTAAACTCAGGTACACCACGCCGCCAGAGGTGGCAATACGTAAATGTGTGCATTAGCGCCCATGCTTATGTGCATCCGCCCAAGAGAATATTCTAATGACTTTTCTTTAGTGAGCATTTGCACAATGATTAACCGTGTCACGCTGATTATACTAAATCACGGTTTCATAGCACCTGATAAATTATTGCGTATTTTTATTGGCGGTAATTAATTATTAAAATGCCTGCCAAATAATAATAAAAGACATGTGCCTGAGGTAACCCGAGGTAAATAGTATGATACTGGATACGGTTGTAGAGAAAAAGAAAGGCACGCACACTCGTTATTTAATATTGCTGATAATCTTTATTGTTACGGCCGTTAACTATGCGGACCGTGCGACGTTGTCTATTGCCGGTACGGAAGTGGCGAAAGAGCTACAGCTTAGCGCCATATCAATGGGTTACATTTTTTCGGCTTTTGGCTGGGCTTATTTGCTGATGCAAATCCCCGGCGGATGGCTGCTCGACAAGTTCGGCTCGAAGAAAGTCTACACTTACAGCCTGTTTTTCTGGTCGCTGTTTACCTTCCTGCAGGGATTCGTGGATATGTTTCCACTGGCCTGGGCGGGTATTTCAATGTTCATCATGCGTTTCATGCTGGGCTTCTCTGAAGCGCCGTCTTTCCCGGCTAACGCACGCATTGTGGCCGCCTGGTTCCCCACGAAAGAGCGCGGTACAGCATCGGCAATTTTTAACTCCGCGCAGTACTTCTCCCTGGCATTATTTTCCCCGCTGTTGGGGTGGTTAACTTTTGCCTGGGGCTGGGAACATGTCTTTACCGTGATGGGGGCGATCGGCTTTGTACTGACCGGGCTGTGGGTGAAACTGATCCATAACCCGACCGAGCATCCGCGTATGTCGCAAGAAGAACTGAAGTTTATCTCTGACAACGGCGCGGTGGTCGATATGGATCACAAGAAGCCGGGCGATGCGGCATCTGGCGGTCCTAAGCTGCATTATATCAAGCAGTTGCTGACTAATCGCATGATGCTGGGTGTGTTCTTCGGACAGTATTTTATCAATACCATCACTTGGTTCTTTCTGACCTGGTTCCCGATCTACCTGGTGCAAGAAAAAGGCATGTCGATCCTGAAGGTAGGCTTGGTGGCTTCTATTCCTGCGCTGTGTGGATTTACCGGTGGCGTGTTGGGCGGGGTGTTCTCCGATTATCTGATTAAACGCGGTTCCAGTATTACTTTGGCGCGTAAGCTGCCAATTGTGCTTGGGATGCTGCTCGCGTCGACCATCATTCTGTGTAACTACACCGATAATACCACCCTGGTGGTGGCGTTGATGGCGCTGGCGTTTTTCGGAAAAGGCTTCGGCGCGCTGGGCTGGCCGGTGATTTCCGATACTGCACCGAAAGAAATAGTCGGTCTGTGTGGTGGTGTATTTAACGTATTTGGCAACGTCGCGTCCATCGTAACCCCGCTGGTGATTGGTTATCTGGTGAGCGAGCTGCACTCATTTAATGCTGCGCTGATGTTTGTAGGATGCTCGGCGCTGATGGCGATGGTTTGCTACCTGTTTATTGTCGGTGACATTAAACGTATGGAATTGCAGAAATAAACAAAGGTATAGGCGATGAATAACACGATATTTCCGAACAAATTTAAAGCGGCCCTCGCGGCGCATCAGGTGCAGATTGGCTGCTGGTCCGCGCTGGCCAATCCAATCAGTACCGAGGTATTAGGTCTGGCAGGTTTTGACTGGCTGGTGCTGGATGGTGAGCATGCACCGAACGATGTCTCGACGTTTATCCCGCAATTGATGGCACTGAAAGGTAGCATCAGTGCACCGGTTGTGCGTGTTCCGACCAATGAGCCGGTCATTATCAAGCGCCTGTTGGATATTGGGTTTTATAACTTCCTGATCCCGTTTGTTGAGACCGAAGAAGAGGCGGTAAACGCCGTAGCATCTACCCGTTATCCGCCGGAGGGGATTCGTGGTGTATCCGTTTCCCACCGCGCCAATATGTTCGGTACCGTGCCGGACTACTTTGCCCAGTCGAATAAGAACATCACCATTATCGTGCAGATCGAAAGCCAGCAGGGTGTCGATAACGTTGATGCCATCGCGGCGACCGACGGCGTAGACGGTATTTTTGTTGGCCCGAGCGATCTGGCTGCAGCATTAGGTCATCTTGGGAATGCTTCCCACCCTGACGTACAGAACGCAATCCAGCACATCTTTGCCCGCGCGAAGGCACACGGCAAACCCAGCGGCATTTTGGCCCCGGTAGAGGCGGATGCCCGTCGTTATCTGGAGTGGGGCGCGACATTTGTTGCCGTTGGCAGCGATCTTGGCGTATTCCGCTCGGCCACACAGAAGCTGGCTGACTCCTTTAAGAAATAACCACCATCGACAGTAGAGAGATAAAGACATGACAATGAAAGTTGGTTTTATTGGCCTCGGTATCATGGGTAAACCAATGAGTAAAAACCTCCTCAAGGCAGGTTACTCGCTGGTGGTTGCTGACCGTAACCCACAAGCGATTGCGGAAGTCATCGCCGCAGGCGCAGAGACCGCCGCCACGGCGAAAGACATTGCCGAGCAGTGTGATGTGATCATCACCATGCTGCCGAACTCTCCGCACGTGAAGGAAGTGGCGCTGGGTGAAGGCGGCATCATTGAAGGGGCGAAACCGGGCACCGTGTTGATCGATATGAGTTCCATCGCACCATTAGCCAGCCGTGAAATCAGCGAAGCGCTGAAAGCGAAAGGTGTGGATATGTTGGATGCACCGGTCAGTGGCGGCGAACCGAAAGCGATTGATGGCACGTTGTCGGTGATGGTTGGCGGCGATAAAGCGATTTTCGACAAGTATTACGATCTGCTGAAAGCGATGGCGGGCTCCGTGGTGCATACCGGCGAAATTGGCGCGGGTAACGTCACCAAGCTGGCGAACCAGGTTATTGTGGCGTTGAACATTGCGGCGATGTCTGAAGCGCTGACCCTGGCGACCAAAGCGGGCGTGAACCCGGATCTGGTGTATCAGGCTATTCGCGGCGGACTGGCGGGCAGCACCGTGCTGGATGCCAAAGCGCCGATGGTGATGGATCGTAACTTTAAACCCGGTTTTCGTATCGACCTGCATATCAAGGATCTGGCGAATGCGCTGGATACTTCACACGGCGTGGGCGCACAGCTGCCGCTGACCGCAGTGGTAATGGAGATGATGCAAGCGCTGCGCGCTGACGGGCTGGGAACGGCTGACCACAGTGCGTTGGCATGCTACTACGAAAAACTGGCGAAAGTGGAAGTCACTCGCTAACAAGAAGGGCGCGGATGCGCGCCCTGTATTTCTTGCCTTGCGCGGCACAGTCAGGCTACATAACTATGAAAATCGTAATTGCCCCAGACTCTTATAAAGAAAGCCTGTCTGCCTCCGAGGTAGCGCAGGCAATAGAAAAAGGATTTCGGGAAATTTTCCCCTATGCGCAATATGTGTCTGTTCCGGTTGCCGATGGCGGTGAAGGAACAGTGAAAGCGATGATAGCCGCGACGCAGGGGACTGAACGTTCAGCCCTGGTGACGGGGCCTCTGGGCGAAAAAGTGAATGCCTGCTGGGGCATGTCCGGTGACGGTAAAACCGCGTTTATTGAAATGGCGGCAGCCAGCGGCCTGGCGTTGGTTCCTCCTGAGAAACGCAATCCATTAGTGACAACATCTTGTGGTACCGGAGAGTTAATTTTGCAGGCGCTGGAAAGCGGCGCGAAAAGTATCATTATCGGCATTGGCGGCAGCGCGACCAATGACGGCGGTGCGGGTATGGTGCAGGCGCTGGGGGCAAAACTCTGTGATGCCAACGGTACTGAAATCGGTTACGGCGGCGGCAGCCTGAATTGTCTCAGTGCCATCGATGTTTCAGGGCTGGATCCGCGCTTAAAAACCTGTTCAATCCGTGTCGCCTGTGATGTGACGAATCCTCTGACGGGCGATACTGGCGCATCCCGCATCTTTGGGCCGCAGAAAGGGGCGGCAGAGGAACACATTGTTGAGCTGGACCGTAATCTCTCCCACTATGCCGATATCATTAAAAAATCGCTCAGGGTGGATGTGAAAGACGTGCCTGGCGCGGGAGCGGCTGGTGGTATGGGGGCCGCGTTAATGGCTTTTTTAGGCGCGGAGCTGCGCAGTGGTATCGAAATTGTGATTCAGGCGCTCAATCTGGAAGAACATATTCACGATTGTACGCTGGTGGTCACTGGTGAGGGACGTATCGATAGCCAGAGTGTGCATGGCAAAGTGCCGATTGGTGTGGCAAATGTGGCGAAGAAGTACCACAAACCCGTAATTGGTATTGCCGGTAGCCTGACACGCGATGTGGACGTGGTACATCAATATGGCATTGATGCGGTGTTTAGCGTATTAACCCGTATCGGCACGCTGGAGGACGCTTTCCGCGGAGCATCGGATAATATTTACCGCGCTTCAAGGAATATCGCTGCCACGCTGGCAATCGGAATGCGTAGTGCGGGGTGACAAAGGCGCACGAACCCTCTATACTGCGCGCCGAAGCTGACCAGACAGTCGCCGCTTCGTCGTCGTCCTCTTCGGGGGAGACGGGCGGAGGGGAGGAAAGTCCGGGCTCCATAGGGCAGGGTGCCAGGTAACGCCTGGGGGGGAAACCCACGACCAGTGCAACAGAGAGCAAACCGCCGATGGCCCACGCAAGTGGGATCAGGTAAGGGTGAAAGGGTGCGGTAAGAGCGCACCGCGCGGCTGGTAACAGTCCGTGGCACGGTAAACTCCACCCGGAGCAAGGCCAAATAGGGGTTCACAAGGTACGGCCCGTACTGAACCCGGGTAGGCTGCTTGAGCCAGTGAGCGATTGCTGGCCTAGATGAATGACTGTCCACGACAGAACCCGGCTTATCGGTCAGCTTCACTCTTTATAAAACCCCGCTTCGGCGGGGTTTTTGCTTTCTGGGCAGGCTAAATGAATGACTGTCCACGACGCTATGTTCAAAATAACGCGGCTTATTGGTCAGCTTCATCTTCGTTTAAAACACTACATTAGTGTCTCTCTGGCCTTCATCGGTGAAAATGTGACACAGACGAGGCACACCAACGGCAGTTCCATCCCGAATATCCTGAAGCGTGGCAACCGCTACTGCCTTCATTTCCGACTTCCTTCAGGTGGCTTTTTTTACATGTCCCTGGGCTGCGATTCGGCCAGTGTGGCAACAGTATTTACACCTTCACCTACGCCACCAGGTCGAAGCATTGCCCATATAGCAAAACCTTTGATGCTTCACAAAGTGAATCAAAAATCAGGAAATATTCACTCTGAAAATTATTTAAAACATAGTTTTACTTTAAGTGAAAACAACTTCCTGCGTGTGGATGTTATTTGTACAATGCGTGCTGTATGTGAATTAATGCACTGTAAGTAGAGGGAATTATGGCTAAGGGATACATTCTTCATATGTACGATCCCACCACTTGTGGCGGTCGTGTACTGGAAGGAGCACCAAACAGAAGAACCAATGGGACTTCTGTTGCCCGGATGGGTGACCGGGTATCATGTGGTAAAGATGGCAATACTTACCGCATTGTCGGTGGCATTGGATGGATTAAAACGGATGGTCGCCTTGTGGCAGGCAGTCTGGACAGCTTCAGCAGTTGCCCCTGTAATGCAAAAATCATCCCGCAAATAACCGTACAAACCTATGAATCGCGCAGTGATTCCAGAACGTCGGCACCAGTAACAGCAACCACACCGCCGACAATCGTTTCCTCAAGTTCATCACCAGCGGCTAGCCCCGCTGCACTGCTGCCTGTCCCAGTCTTCGCTAAATCCCGCGAGCGTGGCTCAGGGAATACTGATGCAGGGAAGCAACAAGAACCGCATACTAATTTTGCAGAGATGGGCCTTTTCCGGGCAGCGCCTGCTGTTGACGCCGTAACAGATTCAGATGCCCCACAACACGCACAAACAGCAAAGAAAAAACCACAAGCCCCGGAAGATATTCCAAAACCGAAAAAGCGAAGCGCCCTGTATAAGTGGCTCAACGGCAATCACGAAGAGGTGCAATATCAGGCCGCAGTCGCAGCCGCTGCCAGTGCGACCAGAGCACAAACAGCCACCGCAGGTGCTGGCGTTCTGGAACAAGTTGCCGGGCGATTTGCTACATATGGAACATGGGCTGTACGAGGTGCGGAAATTGCCGCTGGTGGCGCTGGTGCCTCCGTTGCCGGATTCTTAGTAGGCATGATGCCTGGCAAACTCAATGAAGGAGAACAGGACTTCATCGACCGTATGCGGCTTGCACAAATGCGGGAAGCCCCTACGCGTGTTCGCTATTCGTGGGAGAATGACACCAACGGAAATCCCGTACCGCGTGGATATCACACGCCACCGGGTAAAGATATGGTGCGAGTCCGTAAGATGGAATGGGACCGCCGCTATGAGGCTTACACTTTCACCACTGAGGAAGAAAACCCCGTTACCCTTATCTGGACCCCGGACAGTTCGGGAGTTGACACTCCATCAAACACAGGCAACCAGACACCGCCAAGGCTACCGGGAACCATCCTTGTTAATCCGTTACCCGATGGAACACAGATCAGCAGTACGACAACCCCTGCACCGGATGAGAAAAATTTTGCGGATTACATTCTGATCCTTCCGGTATCAGATATCCCACCGATTTATATCTACATTCGAAACAATCCGGGACAAGTCACAGGCAAAGGCCAGAAGGTCACAGGCACCTGGTTAGCTGATGCGAATCAAGGCAACGGATCACCGATACCATCTCAGATTGCCGATAAACTGCGTGGGCGTACATTCTCCAACTTTGATAGATTCAGGGAAGCGTTCTGGCTAGAAGTTTCAAAAGACCCTGAATTGAGCCAACAATTTAAACGAGGAAACTTGGGAAATATTCGGGCAGGTAAAGCTCCAGCGCCAAGAGAATCTGAACAAGTTGGTGGCAAAATAAAATACAATATCCACCATATCAGGCCGATAAGTGAAGGTGGTGAAGTGTACGACGTCGACAACATGGGCGTAGTAACGCCAAAACGCCACATTGAGATCCATCGAGGTGAGTAAGTGAGCAGCATTAACGACTATACAGAAAGTGAATTTTTGGAATTTGTCCGTAAGTTATTCGATGTAGCGAATACTTCTGAAAGCGAAGACATTAAAAACATATTGGAGTTTAAGCGCTTGACTGAACACCCTGACGGATCGGACCTCATTTACTATCCCCGTGATGACCGCGAAGATAGTCCTGAAGGTGTTGTTCAAGAAGTCAAAGAATGGCGTAAAGCCAATGGAAAACCCGGCTTTCGAGATGAATAAGTCGCAAATTTTTGAGGCGAAGATGTTATGCCCCTGTTGTGAGCTGTTCGAGTTTAGCGGAGAGGGAAGTTTTGAATTATGCCCTGTCTGTGACTGGGAAAATGATTCAGTTCAGAGCAGTGATCCTGATTATGCTGGTGGAGCTAATATCATGAGCTTGAACGAAGCGCGCGAAGCATTCCGGCAAGGTCGAAAGGTAGGGTAACCCTGCTTTGGCAAATTCAATCTGTGAGTTGAACGGCTGGGTTTTGCCCCGGCCTTTCTTTTGTCTGTTAACCTGCTTTATCTGCCACACAAAGTGCGATACAGTCTGCGACACAAGACAACTCCAGCGCCGTAGATGCCTGACGTACAGTTGAACGAAGCCGCCTTATCGGTCAGCTTCACTCTTTATAAAACCCCGCTTCGGCGGGGTTTTTGCTTTTTGGGCAGGCTAAATGAATGACTGTCCACGACGCTATGCTCAAAATAACGCGGCTTATCAGTCAGCTTCACTCTTTACAGAACCCCGCCTCGGCGGGGTTTTTGCTTTCTGGGCAGGCTAAATGAATGACTGTCCACGACGCTATGCTCAAAATAACGCGGCTTATCNGTCAGCTTCACTCTTTACAGAACCCCGCCTCGGCGGGGTTTTTGCTTTCTGGGCAGGCTAAATGAATGACTGTCCACGACGCTATGCTCAAAATAACGCGGCTTATCGGTCAGCTTCACTCTTTACAGAACCCCGCTTCGGCGGGGTTTTTGCTTTGTAAGGCGTAGCCCACAGGGAGTCATCGTTCTATCCGTTGTAACATAAATTATGTTCCCTCTTTTGAATCACACCCTTCTACTTTATCCATATCAGAAATGCCCGTTTTTGGCGTGATAAATAGGTGTCTTTAAATTACTCATAATTGTTAACATTGAAACAACACCATCAACAAAAAAGTACATTATTAATAAACGATCGTCGTGATTTTTTTCCTGATTATTTTAGTGTCGCCTTTGCTTTATTCAGGTCGAATAAAAGGGGACAGAGTCAATTACTAATAAAACGGTTAAAAAATGAGCAGGAGTACCTCTCAAAAAAAATTGATTCATTATTATTTTTGATTGTTGTCACAATAATGGACATTTCTATTCATAACAATGGCCCACGAATTCAGTACGAATTTCCACTTATTGCAAAATTTTAAATTAATAGGAAACCATTATGGGAACAGTAAGCTCAGGCTCTGCTCATAAAATGGGAGTCATTGCCCTAACGTTAGTGACCGCATCAAATATGATGGGGTCTGGCGTATTTATGTTGCCAACTAATCTCGCAGGAATAGGCTCCATCTCAATATGGGGATGGGTATTTACCATCATCGGTGTTATTGCACTTGCGCTAGTTTTCGCTAAAACCAGTCTAATTACACCTCGTACCGGCGGTATCGTTGCTTATGCCAGTGATGCCTTTGGCCCATTCATTGGGTTTCAGACAACAATGTGCTATTGGATCAGCGCATGGGTAGGTAACGTTGCATTATTGGTCGCAGGTGTCGGCTATCTCAGTTTCTTTTTCCCAGAGCTTAAAAATCCAACTTACGGTTGTATTGCCGCAATTATTATTCTGTGGGCATTTGTTTTTCTTGCTAGTTTTGGTGCCAAAGTTGCAGGGCGGGCACAATCGTTTACCGCAACCTGCGGGTTAATTGTAATTTTAGGCGTAGGATTTATTGGGTGGTTCTGGTTTAACCCGTCGCTCTATACTGAAGTTTATAATGGAACGGGTCATAGTGATTCCTCAGCAATAATTTCTGCTGCGTCGATTGCACTATGGGGCTTCCTTGGTATTGAATCTGCAGTCGTTTCTACCGGTCAGGTCGAAGATCCTGAACGTACGGTTCCTCGGGCTACCGTTATGGGATTATTAATCGCTTCCGTATGTTATGTCGGTAGCTGCACCGTTATTATGGGGTTGGTACCACATAACGTTCTGGTAGATTCAGCCGCACCTTTTGCTGATGCCGCACGCTATATGTTCGGTAATACGGCAGGGAACATTGCTTCCGCACTGAGCATCATTGCCTGCTTTGGTTCCATTTCAGGTTGGCTGATACTTCAGTCAGAAGGCCCGCGCGCAGGTGCTCAACAAGGACTTTTCCCGAAATTCTTTGAAGAAACCAACAAGCAAGATGTCCCGATGAAAAGCCTCATTTTTACCGGTGTATTAATGAGTATTGTCTTGCTTTTGACGGCATCTCCGAATTTGGCGAAGCAATTCCAGGCCGTAATCCTAATGTCGGTGTTTGCTTCACTTCTGCCATATATGTATGCCCTGATTTCGCTTCCAATTATTCTTGTTTCAAAGAAAGCCAATCGTGGAAGATCGTTTATGTTTTACTGCACGTTGGTTGTTATTGGCATGATTTACTGCATCTTTGCTTTGCTTGGTTCTGGCAGCGACTCCATATTCTGGGGCATCTTGATGATGATGGTAACTATTCCATTATTCTCTTTTGTTGCCGCCGGACGTAGTAAGAAAGGTCAGGATATTCTTTATTTAGATAAACGTATCTAAACGTATCCAACTGTATTATTTTCATCCACGGGAGTTTAAAATGACATTATCTATTGTCGATCAGAATAAGCTTGATGCTTTTTGGTCATATTGCGTAAAAAATCAGTATTTTAATATAGGTTACCCGGAGTCAGCCGACTTCGATTACACAATACTGGAACGGTTTATGCGTTTCTCTATAAACAATTGTGGTGATTGGGGGGAGTATTGTAATTATTTGCTGAACTCGTTTGATTTTGAAAAAGAGGTAATGGAGTATTTCGCCAAGATTTTTAAAATCCCATTTGAAGAAAGCTGGGGTTACGTTACCAATGGGGGAACGGAAGGTAATATGTTTGGCTGCTATCTGGGGCGTGAACTGTTTCCAGAGGGTACGCTTTATTACTCGAAAGATACTCATTATTCCGTTGCGAAAATTGTTAAGTTGTTGCGCATTAAATCAAGTCTGGTGGAATCACAACCGAATGGCGAGATGGACTATGATGACTTGATTCGTAAAATTCAACGCGACAACGAAGAACATCCGATTATTTTTGCAAATATCGGCACAACCGTTCGTGGTGCTATTGATAATATTGCTGAGATCCAACAACGGATTGGTCAGCTGGGTATCAAACGTGACGATTATTATCTACACGCTGATGCTGCGCTGAGCGGTATGATTTTGCCGTTTGTGAACGATCCGCAACCTTTTAACTTCGCTGATGGTATTGATTCTATTGGCGTTTCCGGCCACAAAATGATTGGCTCGCCTATTCCCTGCGGCATTGTGGTAGCGAAAAGGAAAAACGTTGACCGGATTTCTGTCGAAATTGATTACATCTCTGCACACGATAAAACCATTTCTGGTTCTCGTAACGGCCACACACCGCTAATGATGTGGGAAGCGATTCGCAGCCACTCCTGGAGCGACTGGCAACGCCGCATTGAACATAGCCTGAATATGGCGCAGTACGCAGTCGATCGCTTACAGGCTGCGGGTATTGATGCCTGGCGCAATAAAAACTCAATTACCGTGGTTTTCCCTTGCCCGTCAGAAGCCGTCTGGAAGAAGCACTGTCTGGCCACCTCCGGTGACATCGCTCACCTGATTACCACTGCCCACCACCTTGACTCCAGCAAGATTGATGAGCTGATTGACGATGTCATTGCCGACCTGAACCAACAGGCCGCATGAAGAAAGGGCAGTGATAATCATCACTGCCCTCAGGAGCGCCGCAACCGATGCCGAGACCAATCATTATCGGTTGCGTCTGTCAGGCTCTGTTCTTACAGAGCCTGCAACGAGATTACCGCTTTACCGATGGGTTGTAACGACAAACTTTGGCCCTGAACATGCGCGGGAGAAGTCCCGTTCATCTCACCATGATCTATTAAATGAGGACTGGCATGGATAAATGTTGCGCGAAGACAAACCAAATGGGCCTGCTTGCGCTGACCATGATGACAGCATCGAATATGATGGGTAGCGGTGTGTTTATGCTGCCTGCCACGCTCGCGAGAATAGGTTCAATCTCTGTCTGGGGGTGGGGGCTCGCGTTTTTAGCGATTGCTGCCCTGGCGCTCATTTTTTGCAAAATGAGTGAGTTATTTCCGCGCAATGGCGGCATCATAGCCAGTATTACTGCCAGCTTTGGCCCCTTTATCGGCCTACAAATGACATTGTTCTATTGGTTGTCAACGTGGATTGGCAACTGCGCGCTGCTGTTAGCCGGCGTGGGATATCTCTCTTTCTTCTTCCCGGTATTACACAACCCATTTTATGGCACGACGGCATGCATTGTGCTGCTTTGGTGCTCTGTTCTTTGGGGATTACGTGGCGCGAAGCGGGTTGGTTATATGCAAATGTTTACGGGCAGTTGCATGGTGCTGGTGATCCTCAGCATCGGCGTCATGGGCTGGGGGCATTTTGACGTTGCTCGTTATCAGGCAGCCTGGAATCTTAGTGGCGTCAGTGATCATCAGGCAATCATTAACGCGGCAACCATCTCATTATGGGGTTTTCTGGGGATTGAGTCTGCATCTGTCTCGTTTAGCCAAGTGAAAAACCCTCGCCGCACTATACCGCTGGCCACCTTGTTAGGGTTGGGGCTCGCTGGGTTATGTTATGCCAGTTCAACCAATGTCATGATGGGGCTGCTCCCCCATGATGTGCTGATGAACTCCTCCTCTCCTTTTGCCGACAGCGCAAAAGCCATGTGGGGCAGTACGGCTGGGGCGATTATTTCAGCCATGGTTGTTATCGCTTGCCTCGGTGCGATGCCAGGTTGGCAAATCCTGCAAACGGAAGTGCCCAGGGCTGCGGCGGAAGATAATTTGCTCCCTGCTTTTTTTGCCCGTACTAACCGCCATGGTGTTCCCTGGTGTGGGTTAGTTTTTACTGCAGCGCTGATGACTGCACTCCTGCTATTCACATTGTCGCCAAATCTGCAGAACCAGTTCCAGAGCGTGATTACCCTGGCCATCTCTGCCAGCTTACTCCCCTATGCATTTGCTGCAGTATCACTGCCGGTCATGATGGTTGTTCATCGCCGGGGAGGAGATGCCAGTTTCTGGACTTATTGCTGCCTTAGTCTGGTTGCGTTGAGCTTTATTGCGCTGGCGTTAATGACAGAGAGTGCCTCTACCGTGGTATGGGGAATTATTTTACAGATGATTACCATCCCTCTTTACCTTCTTTATGTTGCCCGGCGCCATCGCCTGAACAAGGGTGTCCCGCAGCACAATTTGACTGAACAATCTTTTTCTTTATTAAGCAAGGAGTTGTCATGAGCAAAATTCAGGCCATACGAGGTATGCGCGATGTGCTGCCTGACGAAACACCGATGTGGCAGTGGCTGGAGCGTAAATTTCATCAAATGGCGTTTCGTTATGGATACCAGGAAATGCGTCTGCCGCTCCTGGAACCCGTTGCGCTCTTTGAACGTGCGGTGGGTGAAGCGACCGATATCGTCTCAAAAGAAATGTACGACTTTACCGATAAAAGCGGTGAGCATATTACCTTGCGCCCGGAAGGGACCAGCGGATGTATGCGGGCGGTCCTGGAAAATAACATGTGTTACAACAAGTCACAGCGTTTGTGGTATCAGGGGCCGATGTTTCGTTACGAGCGTCCGCAAAAAGGGCGGTTACGCCAGTTCACGCAGTTTGGCGTCGAAGCCTTCGGAATGTCCGGTGCTGATGTTGATGCTGAACTGATCTTTATGGTGCGCGATCTATTTGAAGATTTAGGCATATCACAGAACGTCCGGCTGGAAATTAACTCATTAGGGACGCCGGAAGAACGCCAGGCACATCGCAGGGAACTGGTGAGTTGGTTTACTCAACATAGAGACGTGTTGGACGAAGACAGCATCAAGCGCCTGGACGTAAACCCTCTGCGTATCCTCGATAGTAAAAACCCTGAAATGCAAGAAATGATAGAAAACGCACCTCGTTTACTGGATTTTTTGGGAGATGATTCACAGCGGCATTTCAATACGTTGCGGACTCTGCTCGACAATGCCGATATAACCTATCACATTAACCCACGACTGGTGCGCGGGTTGGATTATTATTCACGCACTGTTTTTGAATGGATTACCGATGACTTAGGTTCTCAGGGGACAGTCTGCGGTGGTGGTCGTTATGATGGTCTGGCTGAGTTATTTAATGGTAAGAAATTGCCCGCCTGTGGGTTTGCCATAGGTATCGAACGATTGTTGCTTCTGCTGCAGACGGTTTATGACGGCCTGAATCCTCAGTGGCAATTCCATCCTGATGTTGTGATTACCAGTGAGCTGGAGGATGGGGGTATACAGGTGCAAGTGCTGGCTTGCGCGCTTCGTCGAGACTTGCCTGGTTTACGTGTCCTCACTGATTGTAGCGGTACCAAACTTAAACGACAGCATCAAAATGCCCTTAAGAGTGGTTGTCGTTTTATTCTGACCATTAATGCTGATCAACAAATTCGGCTTTGGGATTTACAAAATAACCAGCAAAATTTACTAGCGATTCAAGATATTGCATTACGACTTGATGAGCTTAACCAGAAATAAGCGAAATGGGCTATCAAAAGGGCTTCTTGTTGTCTTTTGATAGCTCCTGTAAGATTCTTTAGAAATTCTTATATATTAACAGACGTGGCTTATGCACTAATAAAAACACTATTTAGCCCACTTAAAGATTATTTACACATTATTCCTATGCCACGAAAAAACCGATTATTTATCGATGGAATTCCTCACCTCGTGCAATTGTGCGGGCATAATGATGAAACTATTTTTAAAGGTGAAGAGGATTACCAGTACTTTTATCAATGCGTCGATACCGCAATGAGTATCTATGCAATAAAATTACATGCGTATTCACTTTCATCAAAGAAAATATTTTTATTTCTGTCCGCCCCTGATAAAGAATGCCTCGGGCGTTTTATGCAATATATCGCCAAAGGTTACACCCACTACTTCAACCACCGTCACCAACGCCACGGTACGCTTTGGGATAGTCGATACAATTGCTGCCCCGTCGAACCCAATGCCTATTTCTTGCTGACAAAAAAATACGTTGAATGCCATTGTGTAGATGAAACACCTCATCATAGTTTTGCTGATTCCCCCGAAGTGCGGATCACTCCCCATGAGGAGTACCTGCGCCTCGGAGAAAATGCCGCGCAGCGTTCAGGTGCCTATCAGCGCTTTTGCCTGGGGATGATTGTTCCAGCCGTCATTACGCGTATTGAGTCATCACTGGTGCAAAACTGCCTACTGGCAACGACGCCTTACTCTCAGTCGCTGGAAGAAAAATATCAGCGAAATCTGCGGCCACGGAAAAGTGGGCGCCCACGTAAGCATTACCAGAACCCCGCCGCGGACTGGGAGTGGCTGGAAAAAAAAGCAGAGTATTTATTGCAGCAGTATTGCTACAAGGAGATCCGTATGCCGCTTCTTGAAAGGTTGGAAGAAAACGCTACGAGGTCTTTTTCCGGTGAAAGTGATGAGCTAATGCTTAATCATCAGGCGTTATTTCGTGGCGATGGAACGATGGGATGTCTACGGCTTTTATCGCAATATCAGAATTTACAAATTGGCACACGATTATGGTATCTGGGGGCAATGTTCCGTCGTCAGAACCAGCAGAACATCAGCCAATTTCATCAATTGGGTGTGGAAGCGTTTGGCTATCCAGATATCGGCATTGAGATTGAACTTATTTCCTTACAATATGATTTTTTCAAATCGCTACAACTGTTGCCGTTTGTCGAACTCAATATTAATTCATTAGGCAATGTAGAGGAATTCACTCAATTTCGCCGTCACTTGCAGCAATACTATCAGCCGCTGGCATCACTGCTTAATGCCAGGCAGTTAGCTTGCCTGGAGCAACATCCAGAGCGTTTACTGAGTGATAAAGATAATTTGATGCTGCGGCTGGCAGAAAAAGCGCCGCAACTTGAAGCATGCCTGTCATTACAATCCCGTCAGCGTTTTACGCATCTTTGCGACTCACTGACTGCACTGAATATTCCTTTTACCCACGATAAAAATCTCTTCCCCGTAAATGACTATAACGACCAGCTTTTCGAATGGTATGCGGATTCGTTGCATCACAATAAATTACTGTGTCGGGGCGGGCGTTACGACAATAGTGCCAGCCGGCTAATTGGGCATCCTGTCTCTGCATGTGGCTTCGCTTTTATGCTGGAACCGATTATGCAGTTGCTCACCGCGACGAAAAAAAGCAGCGATTACGCTAAGCATGTCGATGTTGTCATCATACCCAGCCAGGAACGGGCACGGGATCAGGCAATACTGCTTGGCCGCCGACTCAGGCGTAATTTTCCGCATTTGAGCATTGTCAATGATTGCTCCACGCTACGCTTATCGACCCGGCAGAAGAACGCGCAACGCCAGGGGGCACGTTTTATTTTGCTTATCGACGGTAGCGACAATGAGGTCACTTTTTGTGATGAAGAAAACCATTGCTGGGTGCAAATCCCCCTTCATGAAGCGACAGCGCATTTAAGTATGGCGTTAATGATGTAACCCGGAGGCTCGCAATGAGAAGTGGCCTTCCCCTTATTGGAGGGGATAACTTTCTTTATTTGGCAAAAGGCACTGGTGAATATTTCCCGTTTTGTGACAAGCAACACAAAACGCTGTGCGATACGTTTTTCTCGAGAATAAATGAACGCAATCGATCGCCATCACAAAATTACTCGCTGATAAATCGTACAAAATCAGTGTTAATGTAATGTTGCATATGATAATTTTATGTATTGTTTAATTTAAATATTAATAAATGTAATGTTTCTTTAC
>NZ_JANEWM010000089.1:0-11711 GCF_028069825.1 Citrobacter sp. Igbk 14 | reverse complement strand
ATTTATAAGAATAATTAATGAATAATCATGATGACATTCACACAATTACCATACGAAACGTAGCACTATGGTGGTATACGATTAAAACTGAAGAGTTCTCTCATAATTCATGAACAAAAGGAGCGAGTTATGAGCTATGCGCACATTCTTGTCGCTGTTGCCGCTACCCCCGAAAGCCACCAGCTGTTAGCAAAGGCGGTTTCAATCGCTCGCCCTGTCAACGCCCGCATTAGTCTGATAACCCTGGTCTCAGATCCCGAACTGTATAACCAGTTTGCCGCCCCAATGCTGGAAGATCTGCGTGAAGTGATGCAAGAAGAAACCCAGAATTTTATCGATCAGTTAAGCAAAGAAGCGCAGTACCCTATTGAGCACACGTTTATTACCTATGGCGCATTGAACGAACACATTCTGGATATATGCCGCAAGCACGCGGTTGATCTGGTGATTTATGGCAACCATAACCACAGTTTCTTTTCGCGAGCTTCCTGCTCAGCGAAAAGCGTTGTCAGCGCAAGCCAGGTTGATGTGTTGCTGGTGCCGCTTGCGGGCGATTAATCACCCCAGTTTGCTGCAGGCTGTCTGCGAGTCAGGCGACAGATTTTCCGTATGACGCGATGCGACGTTCTTCAGATCGCAAATGAATCTCGCCTGCCAGTTATTGATATCATTTTTAACGATAGTCTGCAGCATTGCGGCATGACGTGAAATACGTTCGGCAAGTGGCATCGTCAGAGCCTGGTTTAATGCGCCTGCGACATCATCCCGATCATAAGGGTTTACAATGAGTGCAGAAGTCAGCTCATTCGCTGCTCCGGCAAACTGCGACAGCACCAGGACACCAGGATTGGCAGGGTCTTGTGCGGCGATATACTCCTTTGCTACCAGATTCATGCCATCGCGCAGTGGCGTCACCAGTCCGACATCAGAGTAGCGAAAGACCTTCATCAGTAATTTACGGTCAAAATACTGATTCAGGTAGTACAGCGGTGTCCAGCCCAGTTGCCCGTATTTACCATTGATCCGCCCGGCCTCGGTCTCTAACTGGTGACGAATATCCTGATAAGCCTGAACTTCCTCACGCGAAGTCGGTGCTATCTGCGTATAACGAATCTTCCCGTGATGCTGTGGAAACTGTTCCAACAGCGCCTCATAGGCCTGAAAACGCTCCGGCAGGCCTTTGGAGTAATCCAGCCGCTCAACAGAAAAGATATTTTTCACATGTTTAAGTTCTGCTTTTAACTGTGCCAGTTTCGGCGGTAGCGGTCCTGATGCTTGCCGTGCTATCTCCTCAGGTGCAATACCAATAGGATAAACTTCCGTGCGGAACGCTTTCCCCCAGGCCAGATGCTGTTTCTCACTGAGCGTAGTTACCTGAGTTTGCGCCGCCAGACAGTCAAGAAAGGCCTGGCGATCGTTGTCGGTTTGAAAGCCCAATAAATCAAAGTCACACAGTTGCTCAAGTAGCGCCTGATGTGGCGGCAACGCATTGAAAATTTCGGGTGTTGGAAAAGGAATATGCAGAAAAAAACCGATGCGATTATTCACACCACGTTTGCGTAGCTCGCAGGCAAAAGGTAACAAGTGATAATCGTGAACCCAGATAATATCGTCATCACTAAGCAGTGGCAGCAGCTTATCAACCAGTAAAGCATTCACCCGTTGGTAGCCTTCCCAGGCACTACGCTGAAACTGTACCAGGTCCAGTCGATAATGGAACGCAGGCCACAACACGGCATTCGAAAACTGGCAGTAATACTCTTCGTAATCCTGTTCGCTCAGATTAAACGATGCCCAGGTGATGTTGCCACGGGTAACTTTTTTTAATGGCTGCTCCCCATTGCCTGTATCACCGCTCCAGCCGAACCACAGGCCGCCAGCAGCCTTCAGTGCGCCCAGCACACCTACAGCAAGACCGCCAGCGCTGCCTTTGTCATCCGGTGAGGCAATGCGGTTAGATACTACGACTAAACGACTCATAGCCACCTCTCCTGTCATTCGTTGCTTCTTGTTCCTGCTGCGGACAGTTGATTTGTTCCAGCCAATGCCAGACGTCTCTGACGGCAGCCAGACGCCATGTAGCCTGAGTCTCCCCGCTTCCCACTTTTACCGAGATACCGCCGGCGCGATTGACCACAGCAAAACCTGTTTCATCGGTCAGATCATCACCCACAAAAACAGGTGTCCGTCCGACAAACGGTGCTTCCTGCAGAAATGCCGCAATTGCGTCTCCTTTATTGGTGTCCTGAGATTTGATTTCCACAACACACTTTCCGGGCTGTAATGCCAGTTGTGGCCAGATATGGGTAATACGTTCAGCCAACGCCAGCAGAGCGGCCTCATGTTCAGGCGCCTGCCGGTAGTGCAGAGCAAAAGCCATGCCTTTTGTTTCAAGCGTTGTCCCCGGTAACGTCGCCAGCGCCGCATGCAATAACGCCCCCGCTTCGCGCTCAACCGCCTCAGGCAAATGCACAATATGGGTTTGACCATTGATGTCACGGCGTTCTGCCCCATGTACCCCGGCGAGCGGGAAACGATATGGGGTGGTGAGTGCGTCAAGCTCTGCCATTGAGCGCCCTGAAATCAATGCCAGAGCACCCGCATTTTGCGTGGCCAGGCGATGTAATAACTGCAGAATTGTCTGTGGAACTACAACCTGATCAGGATGCGGTTTTATTTCAGCCAGTGTTCCGTCGAGATCGAAAAAATAAGCACAATTTGTGGGATGCTCAGGGGGTAAGGTTAGCGATGCTGTCACCCGATTCTCCTCCTCGTCATGGTCTGTACGCCGCGCGGATCGCGCCGTATATAGGATGTATGACGGGTATAAGTATAGACAGTGTGACCGTGCTCGCCATTTAGAAAAACAATCGCCAGCCGGGTAGCGGCTGGCGATATGTCGAAGCTAGACTAAAAAGTTGGGATTTAAATCATCAAACAGTACGCTTAGCTTTTTGTTTGTAACGGTCGAAGATCACCGCCGCCAGCAGGATCAAACCTCGCACCACATACTGTGCGAATGGCGAGATATTCAGCAGGTTCATCGCATTCTCGACCGTCCCCAAAATTAACACCCCTGCGACGACATATGAGATTTTTCCGATGCCGCCTTTGAGCGAAACGCCGCCTAACACACAGGCAGAAATCACGATCAGCTCATAACCAATAGAGGTCATCGGTTGGCCGCTGGTCATACGTGATGCCAGGATAATCCCCGCAACGGCGGATACCAGACCGGAAAGAATGAAGATAATAATCTTCGTGCGAACGACCGGCACCCCAGCCAGACGTGCAGCTTCCTCATTGCCCCCAATCGCCAACGTATTGCGACCAAACGTGGTTTTATTCAACAGCAGGCCAAAAACAATAAAGCAGCCCACGGTTAACCAGATCGGTGCAGGCAGCCCTAACCAGTTGGCATAGCCAAGCGTAAAGAAGCGTTCGTCTTCGATACCCACTGCTTTACCGTCAGAGATAATGTAGGCCAGACCGCGAACAATTTGCATGGTAGCGAGCGTCGTGATCAGCGCGTTAATTTTTAAACGCGCAATCACGAAACCATTCACCAGACCGCACAGAACACCGAGCAACAACCCAGCCGCCACGCCAATCCACAGGCTTTCGGTCATATTAATGACCACTGCAGTCGTCACCCCTGCGCAAGCAATAACGGACGCTACCGAGAGATCAAAATCGCCGGATGCCAGGCAAAATAACATCCCGCACGCCACCATACCCGACATAGATACCGCCAGACCCAGCCCCTTCATATTGATGAAAGTCGCAAAGTTCGGCACAAAAATAGCGCAAACCAGGAACAACACGGCAAATACCACCAGCATCCCGTATTGATCCCAAATTCGGCCAAGATTTAACGCCGACTTCGCAGCGCCTGAACCCGATGTAGAAACGGAAGACATCATATTCTCCTTATTCAGGCGACTGCCTGGCTGACTTTAGGCATAGCAAGGCTCAGCGCCTGGCGTTCATCCGCCTGTTCATGAAGTAATTCACCTGCGATCTCACCTTCTCTCATCACCACAATGCGGTCGGCGACGCCAAGAACTTCCGGCAGGTCACTGGAGGCAAACAGCACGGCAACACCGCGCGCAGCCAGGGCATAAATCACGTTATAAATTTCATGTTTCGCGCCAACATCAATGCCGCGGGTAGGCTCGTCCAACAAAATTACTTTCATCTCTTCCGATAACCAGCGCCCCAGTATGGCCTTTTGCTGATTACCGCCAGAGAGGTTCATGATCAGTTGCTCTGCACCCGGCGTTTTGATGTTGAGTGAGCGGATATGATGGTCAGCATTGGTCTCTTCCCAGCCGTTGTTGATCAGACATCCCCCCGTGACATGTTTGCGGCGCGCACTAATATTGATGTTGTTGCGTACCGAATGGACCGGGATAATCCCTTCGGCCTTGCGATCCTCCGGACACAGCATCATGCCTGCTTCAATGGCGTGACTGGGTTTGCGGATTTCTATCGCTTGTTCGTCAATAAACACCTGACCTTGTGTGATGCGCGTGCCGCCGAACAGACCTTTCATTAATTCGCTACGTCCGGCACCCACCAGGCCGAACAGTCCGACGATTTCGCCGCTACGTACCGATAAGCTGATCGGGGTGCGCACGCCTGGGGCTTTTACCTCATGCAAACGCAGACGCTCCGCACCGTAAGGTCTGGCCTTCCAGCCGTAGATGTCCCCAAGATCACGCCCCACCATCGCCTGGACCAGTGCGTCGTGATCAACCTGCTGCATGTCCGTAAACGTTTTGACGTACTGGCCATCCTTAAACACGGTTATGGCATCGCTCAGCGCGAAAATCTCCTCCATACGGTGCGAAACGTACAGAATGATGCGGCCCTCGTTGCGTAGCTCACGAATCACGCGAAACAGATTTTCAATCTCCCTGGCGGAAAGAGAGCTGGTGGGTTCATCAAAAGCGATAATTTTGGCGTTACGCGCCAGCGCCTTAGCAATCTCCACCATTTGCCACTGACCGATGGAGAGATATTTCAATGGAGTATCAGGATCGATATCCATCCCCAGATGTTTTAACTGCAGGCCCGCTTCGTAGTTCAACAGCGAGCGGTTCACAATCCCACCCTTATGCGGAAGCTGCCCTAAGTAAATGTTCTCGGCGACGGTCATTTCCGGCACCAGATGCAGTTCCTGGTAAATAATGGCGACACCGGCGTTCAGCGCAGTGGTTGTGTCCGCAAACGAAACCTCCTGTCCGTGGATCGCTATAGATCCCGTGGTTGGCGCGTAGTTTCCGCTGAGAATTTTTAATAATGTTGATTTCCCGGCGCCATTTTCACCCATCAGTGCATGCACCTGCCCGGCATAACAGTCGAAACTGATATCCGTTAGCGCTTTTACGCCAGGGAAGGTTTTGCCAATGCCGCGAAATGAGAGATACGGGGTAGACTGTTGCATAACGTCTCCGTGGATCTAAACGGTTGCCGGATGGCGGCGTAGCCTTATCCAGCCTACAAAGGGCGTTTTTGTAGGCCGGATAAGATCGTTTTACGGCAGTTGCGTTATTTGCCGCCTAAGCCTTTTTTCGCCAGTTCTTCTTTGAAGTTGTCGCGAGTAATCAGCACCACATCGGTAACTTCAGTAAACACCGGCGGTTCTGCGCCTTTGGTGACCCAGTTGTAGAGCATTTCGCTGGATTTATAACCGTGAACGTCCGGGCTAGGCAGCAGTGAACCGTAGAATCCGGTGGCTTCCGCTTTGGAGAGTTCGCTAATGGCATCAACACCGTTAATACCGATACCAATAACGTTTGCTGCCTTAAACCCCTGCCCTTCGGTAGCACGCACGCCACCCAGCACAGTGTTGTCGTTCATCCCGACAATCAGCCAGTGTTTAACTTCAGGATGTTGAACCAGCATGGAGTTTGCGGCGTCGAATGCGCCAGGGATATCATTTGATTTGGTTGGGACCTGGTAGATCTGTTTTTCCGGGAAGCCTGCAGCTTTAAGCGCTTCCATCGAACCCGATGTACGACGGCGCGCGGTATCCAGTTCGTTGGCGGTAATCGCCATTACAGCGGAAGATTTCACATCCCAGCCACGTTTCTGCATCTCTTTGTACAGTTCCTGGCCCTGGCGTTCACCAATTTTGGTTGCTGCCATCATCACCAATGGCACGGTATCCATAGGCTTACCTTTCGCATTGGCGAACTGATCGTCAACCGCGATGACTTTCATGTCATAGCCACGCGCTTTTGCCATAATAGCAGGCCCGAGTTTCGGGTCCGGCGTACAAATTACAAATCCTTTTGCACCACTTGCCGCCAGGCTGTCGATAGCATTCAGGGTTTTCTCTCCGTCTGGAACGGCGATTTTAATAACTTCAAACCCAAGGTCTTTACCGGCTTTATCTGCAAACTTCCACTCCGTCTGGAACCAGGGTTCTTCCGGTTGTTTGACCAGAAAACCGAGCTTCATGGATTCAGCGATAGCGGATTGTGACATAATGGCGGCCAGACCGATGGCCGCCAGCGCTTTAGTGAATTTGTGCATGGTTAACTCCAGCTTTAACGTTCTTTTATGTAGGGTAAAATCAAACGATTTTTTGTAATCCGGACGTAAAACAAAGCATTACCTTTTACTGATAAGATCAATGCCAGTGCTGAGAGTAGTTTTAGCGGGAAATTGATTCTCCATAAGAGAGCGGCATCACACCCTAGAATTACAGTAGTTGCGTACATAAATTCAGCGGGAAATGACATAAAAAAACACAATTTTCAGAATAGGAAAAATAAGAAATAGCAGATTAATCCATAACCTCAGCCAGTGAATCCTTGTTCCCGAATATCGAAACATCCGGGAGTCCAATGATTACCAAGGGTAATAAATATGGTCAGCGTGATCGCGAACAGGAATATCGTCTTCTAACAGACGTGCAGAAAGCGTAAACGCAAAATCAAAAATATGGCCCAGTCCTTTGCCACTGATAAGATTTCCATCTTCAACAACAGGCGCGTCGACATACTCGCCGTCGGTGATGGTTTGCCACAGCTCACCTGAACACACGTAGCGCCGGCCTTTCAGTAACCCATTACCCGCCAGCACCCGCGCGGCTGCCGAACAAACCGGGCAAATCAGTTTTCCTGCATCGTCATGGCGAGAGATAAACTGGACAACTGCAGCACTGGCGGCAAGATTTACGCTACCCTGTGGTCCCCCTGGCAACACGATCGCATCGTAGAAAGCATCCCGACGGGCCTCCAGCGTACTGTCGGTCACCATTGGCACGTCATGATAGCTCACCACCGCACGGGACTCTGCGCAGGCCAGCGTCTCAACCTCAATTTGCAGGCGACGTAGAATATCAATAGTCACAATGGCTTCAGCCTCTTCAAAACCGGGTGCCAGCAACACCGCCACTTTTTTCATATACAACTCCTCGATTAATCCACCGATATCCAACAACAAATGCCGAATAATTCATTCCGTTAAATTTATTAAAACTGATCTGGCGCAAAAAATTAGGTTGAAGATAATTTTCAGGCACATCACTTCACCGGATAATTCCCATCAAAACCAACAGCGATAATCACCAGACGTCATAGAATACCGCGTCATGAAATTTAATTTTGAGACTTGAAACAGCATTTCATTATCTTTATTTTACATAAATTCATTATAAATCATCTAATTATATTCACATTATTTATATACACAAATGACATGGTCAAGAATATTGCTATACCAATATGTAAAAAAACATAAATAGGCCGTTTTAAGGATTTTCTTAATGCCAAGCACGCGCTATGCTGATTCACGATCGGAAGCGAATATAATTCGTGATCATCTAAAGGACCGGCGGAACGGATTTTTTCTGCTAACAGTATTACTCGTACGTAGATGTGAAGTGCAACGGCAGCCCGTTGTACTGGCGTTGGTGACGTACTTCTCCTTTCTGGAAATAAGGATATTGATATGGCTGCAGTTGGAATTGTTCACAAACTCAACACGCAAATGAACCTTGAATTTTACGCATCGAATCTCTACCTTCACCTCAGTGAATGGTGCTACGAACACAGCCTGACAGGCACCGCGACGTTTCTGCGCACTCAGGCGCAGGGTAATGTAACGCAAATGATGCGTATGTTTAATTTTATGAAAAGCGCAGGGGCTAACCCCATCGTCAAGGCCATCGATGTTCCCGGTGATGAGCTAACTTCGCTTGAAGAACTGTTTCAGAAAACGCTGGAAGATTATCAACAGCGTTCGCGTACGCTGTCGCGTTTGACGGATGAAGCCGAAGCATTGAACGACGCGCCAACCGTTGATTTTCTTCATGATCTGGAAAAAGAACAGCAGCAGGATGGCGTGCTGTTACAAACGATTCTTGATG
The DNA here is from genome assembly GCF_028069825.1 of Citrobacter sp. Igbk 14. NCBI lineage: Bacteria > Pseudomonadati > Pseudomonadota > Gammaproteobacteria > Enterobacterales > Enterobacteriaceae > Citrobacter > Citrobacter sp. Igbk 14. The sequence goes on along the minus strand of NZ_JANEWM010000089.1, from coordinate 3,328 downwards.
AAGTTCGTAGCGCTAAACGCGCTGGATTGTGTATGGCACAAACGGATAAGCATTTGCTAAACGTCGTAAACTACCAACATCACTGATATCCGATCGCGACAAATCTGCGCCTCCCTTTCTGAGAGGCGCAAAAAAACCTTTCTAAAACCTGAAACAACGGTTTATTTTAGTGAGACTCATTCTGCGGGGTGAATTTCAGCTCGATCAACGCAACCGCTTTTTGAATTGCGCGCATCGTAACGGGATCAGCCCCCGCGGGATGGCTGGAAAAGTCGATGCTTTTCAGTTGGCTGGACATTTTTTCCCGAACTTCTACCGGGGCAATAACATCAATAACATCCAGGATTTGCTTGATAACCAACTGGCAGGCAACAACGTCCGAGAGCAGTTCCTGATCGGCATTCAGTGTTTGGGACATAGTGAGCTCCTTATAGAAAGGTCGTCATAGTACCCATTCAGCGCTCGAAACGGTAGCGGCGAAAGCAGTACAGCCGCGCTGAAAATAAAAAAACAGTTCCAGTTAATTTCGTTTGAGATGGCAAGCACAACATGAGTGAACATTTAGCGGTTGAAAATAAGCGGGGTCTTTCTCCGGCTGCACTACTGGTCGCCGGGGCCTTCTTTATGGAGTTCATCGATGGCACGGTGATTGCGACGGCCCTGCCCGATATGGCAAAAAGTTTCGGCGTGCAGGCCGTTGATCTGAACATCGGCATCAGTGCTTATCTGATTACGCTGGCGGTTCTCATCCCTGCCAGTGGCTGGATTGCCGATCGTTTTGGTGCCCGAAAAGTGTTTACCCTGGCACTGGCGATTTTTACCTTCGCCTCAGTCTTATGCGGACTCGCCAACAGCATTGAAGGCTTTGTGGCAATGCGCATTTTACAGGGTGTCGGGGGGGCACTGATGGTGCCGGTCGGCCGCCTCGCCGTTCTGCGTACCACGCCTAAACATCAGTTGATCACCGCGATCGCCACCCTGACCTGGCCTGCCTTAGTGGCCCCCATAATTGGCCCCCCCTTGGGCGGATTTATTACCAGTTATGCCAACTGGCGCTGGATCTTCTTTATTAATGTGCCACTGGGGTTGCTGGCGATAGCGCTGGCGCTGCGTTTTATCCCGGATATTCATGATGACGAACGTCGCCCGTTCGATTTTCCCGGTTTTATTGCCACATCGGTCGCGATGGTCAGTCTGGTATATGCGATGGAACTGCTGGGAACCCAACAGCCGCAGGGCTGGTTAACTGCGGGACTTCTGGTACTTGGAATCGCCACGTTCCTGTTTGCCCTGCGTCATTTTCGCCAAACCGCGTGGCCGATGATTCGTCTGGATGCCATGCGCGTTCCTACATTTCGTGTCACGATGTACGGCGGTTCTCTGTTTCGTGCTTCTATCAGTGCGGTACCCTTTCTGTTGCCACTGATGTTTCAGGTTGGTTTTGGTATGAATGCTTTTCATGCCGGTTCCCTGGTATTGGCCGTGTTTGTTGGCAACCTGACGATTAAACCCGCGACTACCCCGTTAATACGCTGGTTAGGCTTTAAAAAGCTGCTGCTGATAAACGGCGCGCTTAATGTGCTGGCGCTATTGGCCTGTGCGCTGATCACGCCGCAAACTCCCGTATGGGTAATTTTACTGGTGCTGTATCTGGGCGGCGTTTTTCGCTCAATTCAGTTTACCGGTGTCAGCACGTTGGCATTTGCGGATGTTCCTGCATCACAGATGAGCTATGCAAATACGCTGTTTAGTACAGCGACGCAACTGGCTGTTGGATTAGGGATTTCGTTGGCGGCTATCGGGATCCGCATCGGGGATCAAGTGAGTGAATGGTGGTCACTGGGGGCGATACCCGGCATCAGTTTCCGGCTGGCATTCGTCGCTATCGCCATGATTTGCCTGATAGGAATGGTTGATACGCTGCGGCTTACCCGCGATGCAGGAAGCGCTGTATCAAATAAGCGTCGATAAGCCCGATAGTTCAGTTCACACTATCGGGCCAACCGGGTTTAGCCAATAACTTCACGGACAAAGGCTTCGATCGCTTTGTCCTGGCAGTTTTCAAAGAAACACTGCTGGAAACGTGGACCTGAAACGGCGGTTTTCACCAGTTCAGGATCGATAGCGCGCAGGGTATCAAGATAATTTTCTTTTACTACTGCCGCTTTCACCTGGTTTAAAATCCCCGCATTACGCACCTGCGGGTCTTTCCGCTCTGGCGGATAACCTTCACCATTACGACCGGTAAACGCTTTTTCAAACATATACCGGACATTCAGTTCAGCCCCCCAGCCAAACCCTTTTGCAAAGGCCAGCGAGAGTGCATTACCGTTGTTGATCTGCGCAAACAGGAACGCATCCGCGGGATCAAGGCAGTAGCCGCACACCACGCCAGGGTGAATATTCAGTGACATCATGGCCCCCTGACCCGTACCGCAACCCGTGACAACGAAGTCAACCGCTTTTGAATTGAGCAGAATGCTGGCCATGATACCCAGGTGGATGTAAGTCAGATGGTGATCATTTTCGTCGCTCATCCCGACATTGAACACAGGAAAACCTTTTTCATCCGCGACAGACTTAAGCTCATGGTGAATGATCGCGTTTTTGCTTGCCTGGCTGTTTTCCATCATCAATGCAATTTTCATTGTGTATTCTCCTGAATGCGCCGCGGAGGTCCCGCCGTAAGTCATGACATTTCAGTCACATTACTATTTAGCAAATCATCTTTCAATTTTTATGAAATAAAGTTTCATAAAATATCGAGATGCTCACGGTTTTTGCGCCAGCCTTCAGATTTGACTCATAAACAGGGTGTCGTTGTGATTAATCGCAGGTGATCTTCTGGCTATTCAGGCCATTGATTAGCCGTGATGTATGTCAGGATAGCGTATCACCGATTTTTCAGAGCGATTTCATGAAGACCTTTATTCTTGCCCTCTTACCGCTCATGCTGACGGGATGCACCATCACTAAGCAGGCTCAGGTCAGCGAAGCCAGCAGCATTACCGGCGTGGTTCGTCTGACTTACAACCAGGCCATGCTACAAACAGCACGTACCGACGACTATGTTGCTCAGGGAACTGCGACAAAAGAATGTCAGCGTATGGGCTATGCCAGTGCAGTCGGATTTGGCCAGCCAGTTGCGACCTGCAGCGTTTATGCCGGTTCTCTGTGTTTGAATACCAAAATCACGCTGTCCTGGCAGTGTCACGGTGTTGCCGTACCACAAACTTCCACTTTCCAGTATTAATCATTCCGACCAGCACACCTGCTGGTCATCTATTCTATTTTTATTTATGTCATCAATTTAATAGCGTTAATGCGT
>NZ_JANEWM010000088.1:0-12695 GCF_028069825.1 Citrobacter sp. Igbk 14 | reverse complement strand
CCGTTATGTCGTTCACAAGTTATTTAGCGAATATCATTTTTTAAATTATTAAAAACACCCCAGATAAAGCCCGCCACACAAAATAAGATTTCGATCACAAACATGGCAAGTTGTTTATTACGCAATTCGCTAATAAATAAAATAACCAATAGAAACTAATTTATAACGAGTTGATTTAAATGCATTTTTATAAAAAGACAATATAACAATCGTTTTATGCAGGATATTTTGAAAATAGATCAATTGCTTCCTTTTTCGCTTCCACAGAAACTCCAACCCTATTAAGAGGTTGTCACAATCCATGTTCTAAATATTAGAAATATTCTTTACTTATTGACCATCAGCCCTACAGAGGATTACCCATGAAGAAATCTACACTTGTTATTGGCGTCATCGGTGCTGACTGCCATGCAGTAGGCAATAAAGTTCTGGATCGCGTTTTTACTGCTCATGATTTTCACGTAATCAACCTCGGGGTGATGGTGAGCCAGGATGAATATATTGATGCCGCAATTGAAACAGGCGCCGATGCCATCGTGGTGTCCTCCATCTACGGCCACGGCGACATTGACTGTCTCGGTTTGCGTGAGCGCTGCATTGAACGCGGCCTCGGCGACATTCTGCTGTACGTCGGCGGTAACCTTGTTGTGGGCAAACACGATTTTGCCGATGTCGAAGTGAAGTTTAAAGAAATGGGCTTCAACCGCGTTTTCGCCCCCAGCCACGACCTGGAAGATGTCTGCTCGCTTATCACTAACGATATTCACCAACACAATGGCCTCGAACAGCGTTGCCTGGAAGAGGCCATCTGATGCAAACAGTTTCTGTCGATATCGGCTCGACATGGACCAAGGCAGCCCTCTTCGCACAGGAAGGAGAGGTGTTAACGCTGGTCAATCATGTCCTGACCCCAACCACCACACATCATCTGGCAGACGGTTTTTTTGCCAGCCTGAATCAGGTGCTGAATGTTGCCGATGCTCGCCCGTTACTGAAAAGTGGTGAAGTGCAGTTGAAGTACTCCTCCTCAGCCAAAGGTGGACTCGCCGTTGCAGCAATGGGGCTGGTGCCTTCCATTACGCTGGAATCGGCGAAAGTTACCGCTCACTCGGCAGGAGCGAAAATCGCGCAATATTATTCGTACAAGCTGAACCGTCATGACATCCAGGAGCTGGAATCCGTCCCACCAGATATCCTGTTGTTTACAGGGGGTACAGATGGCGGTGAAGAAAGCTATGGATTGGCCAATGCGCGTGCACTGGCGAATTCGAAGCTTGATTGCGCCATCATCTATGCCGGAAACCGTGATATTCAGGACGAAATACAAACGATTCTGGGTCACAAAGATCTGACCACGGTAGACAACATCCTGCCGGATCTCGATCACCCGAATCCGTTTGCCGCTCGTCAGGCCATTTGCGATGTGTTCTTGTCACGCATCGTAAAAGGTAAAGGTCTTGACGTCATCGTGGGTGAAACAGGCGAAGACCCCATGCCGACGCCGTGGACGGTGTATGAACTGGTAAAAGCAATTAGCGATTACGACAGCGCATGGAAGGAATTCATGCTGATCGATATGGGTGGCGCCACCACGGATGTCTATTCAGCCAGCGCGAATACCCTCTCCCCCGATACTGTCCTGCATGGTGTCCCTGAACCTTTCGTCAAACGTACCGTTGAAGGTGATTTGGGCATGCGCGTTTCCGCCGTCGTGGTGGGAGAAAGCACGCAGGATATGGTGAAAGTTGTTTTCGCCCAACAGCCACAACGTGAGGAGGCGTTTTATCGCTACCTGCGCCATCTGGTTGGGCAGCCGGACTACCTGCCGGTCAACGAGGAAGAGAAATATTTCGACACTCTGTTAGCCGGTTTGTGCGTGGGCTATGCCGCTGAGCGCCACGCGGGCACTAAGAAGCAGGTTTGCACCTGCGTCGGTAACGTGGATTTACAGATGGGTCGCGATCTCACCACCGTACGGAAAGTTGTCGGTTCAGGTGGATGGCTCTCTCGCGCCAGCCAGTTCGATATTCATAACTGGCTCAAATACCGGGAGCTGGACGACCAGGGTAAAAGAATTCTGTTACCGAATCAGTTTGAGTATTACCGCGATTCATATGGCCTGCTCCCTCTACTGGCAAACGTCGCCAGGCTGTACCCGCAAGCCGCTGCTCGCACCAGCATTCAGTGTTTAACCCTACAAAACTAAAGGCAGCTACGAATGGAACTTCGAAATAAAAAATTGACCCACGACGAATTCATGACCGAAAGGCATCAGGTATTGCAAACCTGGGAAACCGGCAAAGACGTTGAGAACTTCGAAGATGGCGTGAAGTACCAGCAATCAATTCCAGATTCAAAACGCTTCTCCCTCGCGCTGTTGAAGGCCGACCAGGAAGGTAAAACGCTGAGCCAGCCGCGTGCAGGCGTCGCACTCATGGATGAACACATTGAGCTGCTTAAAACATTGCAGGAAGAATGTGACCTCCTGCCAAGTACAATCGATGCCTATACCCGTCTGAACCGCTATGAAGAAGCGGCTGTCGGGATCCAAAAATCTATCGAGGCGGGCACCTCCAAACTGAATGGTTTACCCGTCGTCAATCATGGGGTTGCTGCCTGCCGCCGTATGACTGAGTCGCTGGAGAAACCAATCCAGGTCCGCCACGGTACGCCAGATGCACGTCTGCTGGCAGAAATCGCCATGGCCAGTGGCTTTACCAGCTACGAAGGTGGCGGTATCTCCTACAACATCCCTTACGCCAAACGCGTCACGCTGGAAAAATCCATTCGTGACTGGCAGTACTGCGATCGCCTGATGGGACTGTACGAAGAAAATGGTATTCGCATCAACCGTGAACCGTTTGGTCCGTTGACCGGCACCCTGATCCCGCCGTTTATGTCCCACTCGGTGGCGATTATCGAAGGTCTGCTGGCACTGGAACAAGGCGTGAAGTCCATTACCGTCGGTTACGGCCAGGTCGGTAGTTTGACGCAGGATATCGCCGCCATTCAGGCACTGCGCGAACTGTCCCACGAATACTTCCATAACCACGGCTTCGATGATTATGAGCTGAGTACCGTATTCCACCAGTGGATGGGCGGATTCCCGGAAGATGAAGCAAAAGCCTTCTCCGTTATCGCCTGGGGCGCTGCGGTTGCTGGCATGTCCGGTGCCACAAAAGTCATTACCAAGAGCCCGCATGAAGCCTTCGGCATCCCAACCGCCGCGGCTAATGCTCAGGGTCTTAAAGCGTCACGCCAGATGCTTAACATGGTTAGCGACCAGAAATTCCCACAGTGCGCTGCCGTGGAACAGGAAGTCGAACTGATTAAGAGTGAAGTCCGCGCAGTACTGAAAAAAGTCTTCGAGCTGGGTAATGGCGACATTGCACGCGGTACGGTACTGGCTTTTGAAGCTGGTGTTCTGGATGTCCCCTTCGCCCCAGCCGCTTGCAACGCAGGCAAAATTCTGCCGGTGCGCGATAACACAGGCGCTATCCGTATTCTCGAAGCCGGTGCGGTTCCACTGCCAAAAGACATTCTCGCGCTGCACCACGACTACGTTGCAGAGCGCGCACATTTTGAAGGTCGCAAACCTTCTTTCCAGATGGTCATTGATGACATCAACGCCGTATCCCACAGTAAATTAATAGGAAGACCATAATGAAAATCAAACAGGCCCTTTTCACCGCTGGCTACTCCTCATTTTATTTTGACGATCAGCAGGCCATCAAAAACGGCGCAGGTCATGACGGCTTTATCTATACCGGCGATCCGGTAACGCCAGGCTTTACCTCCGTGCGTCAGGCTGGTGAATGCGTATCCGTCCAGCTGGTTCTGGAAAACGGCGCGGTCGCAGTGGGTGATTGCGCTGCGGTGCAATATTCAGGTGCCGGCGGCCGCGATCCGCTGTTCCTGGCTGAGAACTTCATTCCATTCCTCAACGATCACATCAAACCGCTGCTGGAAGGTCGTGACGTTGATGCATTCCTGCCGAATGCCCGTTTCTTTGACCAACTGCGTATTGACGGCCACCTGCTGCATACCGCCGTTCGTTATGGTCTGTCTCAGGCACTGCTTGACGCGGCGGCACTGGCCACCGGTCGTCTGAAAACTGAAGTGGTATGCGACGAGTGGCAACTGCCGTGCGTACCAGAAGCCATTCCATTATTTGGTCAGAGTGGTGACGACCGCTATATCGCCGTCGACAAAATGATCCTCAAAGGTGTGGATGTCCTGCCGCATGCACTGATCAATAACGTTGAAGAGAAGCTGGGCTTTAAAGGCGAAAAACTGCGTGAGTATGTGCGTTGGCTGTCTGACCGTATCTTAAGTCTGCGCACCAGCGAGCGTTATCACCCGACGCTGCATATCGATGTGTACGGCACGATCGGCCTGATTTTTGATATGGACCCGGTGCGTTGCGCCGAATACATCGCCAGCCTGGAAGCCGAAGCGCAAGGCCTGCCGCTGTACATTGAAGGTCCGGTTGATGCCGGCAACAAACCGGATCAGATCCGCATGTTGACCGCCATCACCAAAGAGCTGACCCGTCTGGGCTCCGGCGTGAAAATCGTGGCTGATGAATGGTGTAACACCTACCAGGACATCGTGGACTTCACCGACGCGGGCAGCTGCCACATGGTGCAGATCAAAACCCCGGACCTGGGCGGTATTCACAACATCGTTGATGCGGTGCTGTATTGCAACAAACACGCCATGGAAGCCTATCAGGGCGGTACCTGTAACGAAACCGAGATCAGTGCTCGCACCTGTGTCCACGTCGCACTGGCCGCACGCCCAATGCGCATGCTGGTAAAACCGGGTATGGGATTCGATGAAGGTCTCAACATCGTGTTTAACGAAATGAACCGCACCATCGCGCTGTTGCAAACTAAGGATTAAGAGATGGCACGCACATTTAAGATCTTATCGCCTACGGCTATCCTGGGTTATGGCTTCCCGGAAGAGAGTTTTCGTAAAGCCATGGAAGAGTCACCGGATCTTATTGCTGTTGACGCAGGTTCCTCCGATCCTGGCCCCCACTACCTGGGGGCAGGTAAACCCTTCACTGACAGGGCTGGGGTAAAACGCGATCTGCGCTATATGATCGTGGCGGGCGTTAAGAACAACATCCCTGTGGTTATCGGCACCGCCGGTGGTTCCGGTGCTGCTCCGCATCTGGAGTGGTGCCGCCAGATAATCCATGAGATTGCCCAGGAAGAAAAACTGTCTTTCTCCATGGCGCTGATTCCGTCTGATGTTGATAAAGACGTGGTTCACCAGGCGCTGGATAACGGCAAAATCACCGCGCTGGACTTCGTGCCTGAGTTAACGCACGAAGCCATCGAAGACAGCACCTACATCGTCGCGCAGATGGGGGTCGAACCTTTCCAGCGTGCGCTGAAAGCGGGTGCACAGGTTGTTCTGGGCGGACGCGCTTACGATCCAGCCTGCTTCGCGGCGCTACCGATTATGCAAGGCTTTGATGAAGGTCTGGCGCTGCACTGCGGTAAGATCCTTGAGTGTGCTGCCATTGCAGCAACCCCTGGCTCCGGCTCGGATTGCGCAATGGGAATCATCGACGACAACGGTTTTACGCTGAAAGCGTTCAATCCAAAGCGTAAGTTCACCGAAACCTCCGCTGCGGCGCATACCTTGTACGAGAAGTCCGACCCGTACTTCCTGCCGGGACCCGGCGGTGTACTGAATCTGAAGGCATGTACTTTCACCGCAGTTAACGAAGGTGAAGTGTATGTCAGCGGTTCGCGTCATGAAGAAACGCCGTATGCACTGAAACTGGAAGGCGCACGTCAGGTTGGCTTCCGCTGCCTGACTATCGCCGGGACGCGCGACCCGATAATGATTGCCGGTATCGACACCATTCTCGAAGAAGTACAGGCAAGCGTGGCGCGTAACCTCTCACTGAATGATGACAGTATCCGCATGACGTTCCACCTTTACGGTAAGAATGGCGTGATGGGTAATCATGAACCGATGAAAACCGCCGGTCATGAACTGGGGATTTTACTGGACGTTGTCGCGCCAACGCAGGATATCGCCAACAGCGTTTGCTCGCTGGTGCGCTCTACCCTACTGCACTACGGCTATGAAAATCGTATTGCGACCGCGGGCAACCTCGCTTTCCCATTCTCGCCATCTGATATTCAGAGTGGGCCGGTGTATGAGTTCTCGATCTATCACCTGATTGAAGCTAGCGATGCACTGCGGTTTGATTTCCACATTGAGCAGGTGACGCCAGAAGGAGTTCAGGCATGAAACAATCAATTTGTTCACTGGCGCAGGTCATTCGCTCCAAAAATGCCGGACCGTACGAACTGGTTTTAGATATTTTGTTTAAAACCCGGGAAGACTATCAGCGGGTAAAACGTTCGGAGCAATTAACTCCGCAACTTATTGCTGGGTTATATAATGTTGAACCTGATTTTATTCACAATATTGTCTGGTTTGATCCCGCTAACGCAGTAAAAATTGTCATGCCGCGCGATATTATTTCCGGCAATGTCGGTGACAATGATGTTTATGGCGCGCAGCAACACGCACCATTATTAAGTATTGAATTCGATCTGTAACAAAAAAACACAATAACAGCCATTGGAGCACAGAGTTCAGCGGTATCACAGTGCTTCGAATATTCATGCGGTTGGTCACAACAGGCGTGCGTCTGAGCTGCTGTCCGGGCTCAGGCACACGCCACCCTACATTATTCCAATTACCAGCCTTTATCCGATGGAGTACACATGAAGAAAATTAGTTTAACGAAGATGATCATATTAGGCCTGATACTCGGCATGATTGCCGGGGTGGCCATTAATAATATGGCCGCGGCTGAAACAGCAAAATCATATGCACAGGATATTTCCATTTTCACCACTATATTCTTACGTATGGTGAAGATGATTATTGCGCCATTGGTTATTTCAACTCTGGTTGTCGGTATTGCCAAGATGGGCGATGCCAAAACGCTGGGTCGTATATTTTCTAAAACCTTTTTCCTGTTTATTTGTGCCTCACTGCTGTCGATCGCATTGGGTCTGGTTATCGTTAATATCTTCCAGCCGGGCGCAGGCATCAACTTTGTTCCGCATGACGTCGGTGCTGTCGCAGCCGTTAAGTCAGAGCCGTTCACGCTGAAAGTCTTTATCTCACATGCCGTACCAACCAGTATCGTTGACGCAATGGCGCGTAACGAAATTCTGCAGATCGTGGTGTTCTCCATTTTCCTCGGTTGCAGCCTGGCCGCCATCGGTGAAAAAGCCGAGCCTATCGTTAAGGTTCTGGATTCGCTGGTACACGTCATGCTGAAGTTGACAGGCTACGTCATGCTGTTTGCCCCACTGACCGTTTTCGCGGCTATTTCCGGTCTGATTGCCGAGCGTGGTCTGGGTGTAATGGTCAGTGCCGGTATCTTTATGGGCGAGTTCTACCTGACACTGGGTATGCTGTGGGCAATTCTGATTGGCCTGTCAAGCATGATAGTCGGGCCTTGCATCGCACGTCTCACCAAATCAATCTTCGAACCGGCGCTGTTGGCCTTTACCACGTCCAGTTCTGAAGCGGCCTTCCCTGGCACGCTGGATAAGCTGGAAAAATTCGGCGTATCGTCAAAAATTGCCAGCTTCGTTTTGCCGATTGGTTACTCCTTTAACCTCGTCGGTTCCATGGCCTATTGCTCCTTTGCCACCGTCTTTATTGCCCAGGCGTGCAACATTGAGCTGAGCATGGGCGAGCAAATCACCATGCTGCTGATCCTGATGCTGACCTCGAAAGGGATGGCGGGCGTACCGCGTGCATCCATGGTGGTTATCGCCGCAACCCTGAACCAGTTCAACATTCCGGAAGCCGGTCTGATCCTGCTGATGGGCGTCGATCCGTTCCTCGATATGGGGCGTTCCGCCACTAACGTCATGAGTAATGCCATGGGTGCTGCCATTGTAGGTCGCTGGGAAGGTGAACACTTTGGTTCAGGCTGCCGCGGAACAGCGCCAGTCAAAACACCGGAGCAAGACCGCCCGGTTACCGAAACAGAGGTCGCGTTGTCCTGATAGCAGAAGGACGACTAGTCGTAGGCCGGATAAAACGCGCCAGCGTTGCCATCCGGCAATTATACCGTGTTAACGCCGGATGGCGGCGTGAACGCCTTATCCGGCCTACAGGATAGTTTTCCCAACAACATCAACAGGAACGCACAATGAACAAAACAATTATCGGCGTGAGTCTCTTTGCTTTCAGCGTCTTGTTTAGCTCTGCCTCATTCGCGCAAACCACGCCGGACTACGCAAAGCTAATAGAGCAGGCACATCAGAAATACAAAAGTAACAATGATGGAAAAGTCGCCGATTATATCCCTGCCCTGGCGACCTATAGCCCGAAAAATTTTGCCATCACCATTGCCACCGTTGACGGCAAAATCTACCAGGTTGGCGATGTCAACAAGCCCTTCCCGATGGAATCCCTGAGTAAAGTCTTCACCATGGCACTGGCTATGGAGCAGCATGGCCCGCAGGTGGTTCTGGATAAACTCGGGGCCAATGCCACCGGCATGCCATTCAACTCAGGTTTAGCCGTTGAACTCACGAAAGGCGCACCGGAAAACCCACTGGTGAATGCAGGTGCAATGAGCACCGTCAGCCTGATTGAGGCCAAAGACAAAACCGATCGCTGGAACAAAATCCTCAACAACCTGAATGTCTGGGCGGATGCCTCACTGACGGTCAACGAACCGGTATTCAAGTCCGAGATGGAAACCAATCAGCACAACCAGGCACTGGCGAAGCTGATGGAGTCCTACAACAGTTTCTACGGCAACACAGAGGAAGCGGTAGAAATTTATACCCGCCAATGCTCAGTGGACATCACCGTTGAGCAACTGGCCAAAATGGGTGCCGTACTCGCGAACAAAGGCAAGTCGCCCTTCAACGGTAAGCAGTTGCTGAATGAACGCTATGTGCCACAGGTGCTGGCTGAAATGGCAATTGCCGGGCTGTACGACGGCAGCGGCAAATGGCTGTACAGCGTCGGTATTCCGGCAAAAAGCGGCGTTGGCGGCGGAATGGTTGCGATAGTGCCCGGCAAATATGCGATTGCCGTCTATTCTCCGCCGTTGGACGAAGCCGGTAACAGCGTTCGTGCCCAGAAAACTATCGAATATGTCGCTGACGAGACCAAAGCCAATGTCTTTTTAGCAAAATAACTCTATGCCGGATGGCGCTTCGCTTATCCGGCCTACGATTAGCACATTTATTTACGCCGTCATCCGGCAAAAATGAAGAGGTGAGAAGTAAACATGTCTAAACCATTTGTTTGGCAGGAACTCTTTGTTCAGAGTAAAGATAATACCGAATATGAATTGCTCAGTAATCAACACATTACTGTGACGGAGTTAGACGGAGAGGAAGTTATTAAGGTTGCGCCGGAAGCGTTAACCTTGTTAGCACAGCAGGCATTTTATGAGGCCTCATTTTTCCTGCGCGCCGGACATTTGAAACAGATTGCCAGCATTTTGCACGATCCACAGGCCAGCAGTAATGACAAGTATGTCGCATTACAGCTGCTGCGCAATGCCGAAGTCTCAGCCAAAGGCGTACTACCAAACTGCCAGGACACCGGTACCGCCACCATTGTCGCCAGCAAAGGCCAGCAGGTCTGGACCGGTGGCGATGATGCCGAAGCATTAAGCAAGGGTGTATATACCACCTTTACGGAAAGTAACCTGCGCTATTCACAAAATGCCCCGCTGGACATGTATAACGAGGTCAATACCCAGACCAACCTGCCTGCACAAATCGACATCAGCGCGACGCCGGGTAGCGAATACCGTTTCCTGTTCGTCAACAAAGGTGGTGGCTCTGCTAACAAAGCCGCGTTGTTCCAGGAAACCAAATCTATTCTGCAGCCGGAGAAATTGACGGCTTTCCTGATCGAAAAAATGAAATCGCTGGGCACTGCCGCTTGTCCGCCGTACCACATCGCCTTTGTGGTTGGCGGATTATCTGCCGATCAGTCGCTAAAAGTTGCGAAGCTGGCATCGACCAAATATTACGATAACCTGCCCACCAGCGGGAATGAACTGGGCCAGGCATTCCGCGATACAGCACTGGAAGCCGAACTGCTCAATGCCAGCCGCGAATTTGGCATCGGCGCGCAGTTTGGTGGCAAATACTTTGCCCACGACATTCGTGTTATTCGTCTGCCGCGCCACGGTGGCTCCTGCCCTATAGCCATGGCGCTCTCCTGCTCGGCTGACCGCAACATCAAGGCTAAAATTAATAAACACGGTATCTGGCTGGAGAAACTCGAACATAACCCAGGTAAGTTTATTCCCGACTCTCACCGCGTTGAAAACACCGCCCAGACGGTACAGCTCAACCTCGATCGCCCGTTGCGTGACATTCTTAATGATTTGTCAGCTCTGCCCATTGGTACCCGCCTGTCGCTCAGCGGCCCGATTGTTGTCGCTCGCGATATCGCCCACGCAAACATTAAAGCGCGTCTGGATAACGGCGAACCGATGCCGGAATACATGAAAAAGCATATCGTTTATTACGCAGGTCCCGCCAAAACCCCGGAAAATCAGGCCTGTGGATCAATGGGTCCGACCACCGGCGGGCGTATGGATGGGTATGTCGATGCTTTCCAGGCACAAGGCGGCAGCCTCATTATGCTCACCAAGGGTAACCGCAGCCAGCAGGTTACTGATGCCTGCCACAAACACGGTGGATTTAGCCTCGGCAGCATCGGCGGCGCAGCGGCTCTGCTGGCACAGCAATATGTGAAGAGCCTGCACTGTCTTGAGTATCCCGAACTGGGCATGGAAGCGGTCTGGATGATGGAAGTTAAAAATATGCCGGCCTTCGTCTTAGTGGATGATAAAGGCAATAACTTCTTCAGTCAGTTTGAGCAGCAGCATCACTGCGCAACCTGCCCGGCAGGACATTAAGGAGCTATCATGGAAGCGCGAGCCAATGACGACAGGCACCGCCAGCGTCAGCAGAAGCTAAAAACGCAGGTCGATACCCGCGTGGCGGCAGCAACGGAGAAGAAAGGGATTTTGATTGTCTTCACCGGCAACGGTAAAGGAAAATCCACCGCCGCCTTCGGCACGGCGACGCGCGCGGTTGGTCACGGAAAAACCGTTGGCGTCGCGCAGTTTATTAAAGGCCAGTGGGATAATGGCGAGTACAACACGCTGCACCCTCTCGGCGTGGAGTTTCATATTATGGGTACCGGTTTTACCTGGGAAACCCAGAACCGGGAAGCCGATATCGAGGCGGCCACGGCAGTGTGGCAGGAAAGTAAGCGCATGCTAGCCGATGCGCATTATGATCTGGTCGTACTGGACGAACTCACTTATATGTTGGCTTATCACTATCTGGATACTCAGGAGGTTATCAGCGCCATCGAAAATCGCCCTGCCGACCAGAGTGTGATAGTCACCGGGCGCGGTTGCCATGCGCTGTTACTTGAACTTGCCGATACGGTCAGCGAGCTTCGCCCGGTTAAACACGCTTTTGATAGCGGCATTCAGGCACAGTCAGGTATCGACTGGTAATCGCTCCTTTGCCGGATAAGGCGTTTAAGCCGCATCCGGCGATTTGCCCAATGCCGCGATGCTTATCGCGGCCTATGGTGAACACTGAAACCTGTAGGCCTGATAAGGCGCAAGCCGCTATCAGGCAGCCGACACCACGGATTTATTTAGCAACCAGTTGCGGAAGATCTCCAAATGCAGGGACTCTGATTTCTCCTCCCGCCACGTCATGATAAATCGATTCCCAGTACGCATTGGAACATCGCAAGGAATCACCATATCCCCACTATCCAGATCGTGCTGAATGGCAAAACGAGGTAGCAATGCGACACCAAGGTTGGAGCGTACCGCCGCAATCAGCATCGACAAGAGATCAAATCGCGGACCTTTATTCACCAGCGGACTGCTGACATCGGACAGCGCAAACCATTCCTGCCAGCCTTTGATGCGGGTGCTTTGATGCAAAAGCGGGTATTCATTCAGCAGTTCATCGACGGACAGCTTCCGGTCCGGTTCGGCAAGCAGGCAACGACTGCACACGGGCAGAATTTCCTCTTCGAACAGATACTCTACCCCCGACCACGGAGAGTAAAAATCTTCCCGCATGATCGCTGCGTCATATTCCCGGTTAAGAAAATCACCAATATTCGCCAGAGAATGAATATTAACGATAATATCAGGATTGAGTTTATTGAACTCACGCAGGTTTGGGATCAGCCAGTGCGTACTGAACGTCGGGTTAACTGCCAGTTCGATCACTTGTACGGTCGGCTGCCATGTCATGATCGTCGTCGTGTCTCGTTCAAGCTTGTTCAGTGTCTCTTTAACGATAGTTAAATAGTGTTTGCCTGCCGCATTTAAAAAAATGCGCTTTTTGGCATGATTAAATAGCGCTGTATTAAGAAAATCCTCTAGCGCATTCACCTGGCGGAAAACAGCACTTTGTGTTAAAGCCAGCTCTTCAGCTGCCCGGGTATAACTTTCGTGACGCGCAACCACTTCAAAAGTTACCAGCAACTCCGTTTTGGGTATTTTTCCTCTCATAACCTCTTCCATATGCAGCGTACAAAAATAGTTTAATTTATAAAAAATAATTCATGTCACCCGAGTAAACATCGAGTGCTATATTTTATTTCAGGCATTG
>NZ_JANEWM010000087.1:0-12793 GCF_028069825.1 Citrobacter sp. Igbk 14 | reverse complement strand
TAATTAAATAACAAATTATAGTGGCGCCACGTCAATATATAATAACGTTCGTGGAGCAGAACCATGCTGAAAACAGAAATGATCGATAAACTGAATGAGCAAATGAATCTTGAATTATATTCATCCCTGCTCTACCAACAGATGAGTGCGTGGTGCAGCTATCACAGCTTCGAAGGTGCGGCCGCGTTTCTGCGTCGTCACGCCCAGGAAGAAATGACGCATATGCAGCGTCTGTTCGATTACCTGACGGATACCGGCAGCCTGCCGCGTATTAATACTGTTTCTTCACCGTTTGCAGAATATGCCTCGCTGGATGAACTGTTCCGTGTAACCTATGAGCACGAACAATTGATCACCCAGAAAATTAATGAACTGGCGCATGCGGCAATGACCCACCAGGATTATCCGACCTTTAATTTCCTGCAATGGTATGTTGCTGAGCAGCATGAAGAAGAGAAATTATTTAAATCTGTCATCGATAAGTTATCGCTGGCCGGTAAAAGTGGCGAAGGTCTTTATTTCATCGATAAAGAACTGGCAACCCTAGATACACAGAATTAATGTTGTTGGGTAACGGTGGCAGTTTGCCACCGTTATTCGAGAATCTTAGTGGCGGCAGATCTTGCTTTCATGCGTAGAGAAGCCGTCTTCTTTGGCAATAAACTTCCCCTTCGCCGCTAAAAATGCGACCAACTCGCCCGCCGTCATGCCTTCTGCTGAACAGGTGTGAAAACGTGCCTGCTCACCAAACCGCGCGGTAATCGCCGCCTCAAGGCTGGCATGTGAATACTGCTCACCAGATTCAATCATCATGTTGAGCACTTCGTGACCGTGAATAGATTCCATACTACCTCCTCAATAAAGCCCGTAGCCTAATGTGAACCGCACAACGCTGCTTTGCGCTAACGCAGGTTTATGCGGGCAGAGAGCAGATAAATATCATTTTTAATACATCTTAAGCCTCAGCATATGTAAACATTAATATACAGCACTTGTAACGGTGATTTG
The DNA here is from genome assembly GCF_028069825.1 of Citrobacter sp. Igbk 14. Classification (NCBI taxonomy): domain Bacteria; kingdom Pseudomonadati; phylum Pseudomonadota; class Gammaproteobacteria; order Enterobacterales; family Enterobacteriaceae; genus Citrobacter; species Citrobacter sp. Igbk 14. The sequence goes on along the minus strand of NZ_JANEWM010000087.1, from coordinate 11,785 downwards.
ACGAAAATAGCGTTATGCCTTAACCTGCGCCGCAGATATAACCGTTGATTATCTCTGGGACAGAGGAAAGCGTGAAAAACAGAACCCTGGGTAGTATTTTTATCGTGGCGGGAACCACGATTGGTGCCGGTATGTTGGCAATGCCGCTGGCGGCGGCAGGCGTGGGGTTTAGCGTCACGCTGGTATTGTTGGTTGGGCTATGGGCCCTGATGTGCTACACCGCGCTGTTGCTGCTTGAAGTGTACCAGCATGTACCGGCAGACACCGGGCTTGGCACACTGGCAAAACGCTATCTTGGCCGATACGGGCAGTGGGTAACGGGCTTTAGCATGATGTTCTTGATGTATGCCCTGACCGCCGCCTACATCAGTGGTGCAGGCGAGCTATTGGCCTCCAGCATCAGTGACTGGACCGGAACCAGCATCTCGCCCACCACAGGCGTATTGCTGTTCACCTTTGTTGCCGGTGGCGTGGTGTGCGTCGGGACCTCACTGGTTGATTTGTTCAATCGTCTGTTGTTTAGCGCCAAAATCATCTTCCTGGTGGCAATGCTCGCGCTGTTGATGCCGCATATTCATAAGGTGAACCTGCTTACCCTGCCTCTTCAACAAGGCCTGGCACTCTCCGCGATCCCGGTTATTTTTACCTCATTTGGTTTTCACGGTAGCGTACCCAGCATCGTCAGCTACATGAACGGCAACATCCGTAAACTGCGCTGGGTGTTTATCAGCGGTAGCGCCATCCCGTTAGTGGCCTATATTTTCTGGCAACTGGCCACGCTCGGTAGCATTAACTCGTCAACGTTTATGGGACTTTTAGCCAATCACGCTGGCTTAAACGGTTTGTTACAGGCATTACGTGAAGTCGTGGCTTCACCGCACGTCGAACTGGCCGTGCATCTGTTTGCCGACCTCGCACTGGCAACCTCTTTCCTCGGTGTGGCACTGGGGTTATTTGATTACCTGGCGGATCTCTTTCAGCGCCGTAATACTGTGGCCGGCAGAATGCAAACTGGTGTCGTGACGTTCCTGCCACCGCTGGCATTTGCTCTTTTCTACCCGCGAGGTTTTGTCATGGCGCTGGGATATGCAGGCGTTGCCCTGGCCGTTTTGGCTCTGTTGATCCCTTCCATGCTGGCCTGGCGGAGCAGAAAACACAACCCGCAGGCAAACTACCGCGTAATGGGTGGCACGCCGGCGCTGGCGCTGGTCTTTATTTGCGGCATCGTGGTGATAGCAGTGCAATTTTCTATAGCCGCAGGGCTGCTGCCTGAAGTGGGTTAACGAAGATTTTGCCTGATGGCGCTACGCTTATCAGGCCTACTATTGGCTCTGTAAAGTAAAAGGGGCTTACGCCCCTCTCTTTTAATGCAGACAGCACTGTTTATATTTTTTACCACTGCCGCACGGGCATGGGTCGTTGCGCCCCACTTTGGCTTCAACTTTTACCGGGACGTTAACCGGTGCTTCCTGCGGATGCGCCATCCAGTAAGCGTGCAGATCCAGAGCCGCCAGACGAATGGCATCCACGCTCTCTTCAAATGCCTCTGGCGTCAGCTTCTCCACCACCTCGAAGTTTTCTTCTGTCCCGTGTAGCGCAATCGCATCGAGAGCGGGTTTCAGTGAATCAGGTAGCGTTGACCAATCCGACAACGCGACGCCTCGCATATAGCCAAAGCACCACTCTTCTACGATAGTCAGCTCATGTTCTTCAATTTCACGCAGGCCGAACAGCGGTTCAAACTGCTCCGGGAACTCATCCAGACGATCGGCCGTATCCGCCATATGCTGGAACGCCAGATTCATGAAACGCGCCATTTCTTTTTCGGAGGACCAGCGCGGAACATACTGCGCACCGCCCCAGATAGCGACCAGCCACTGCTCCGGCTCGATCTCATACGGTGAGCTGAGCACCGCCGTCAGTAAGCCATCCAGCTCTGACACATCCAGAATAGACTTGTCCGTATTGTACTTAGTCAGTACATCATCCAGCCATTCCAGTTCGCTCTCGTTTAGTGGTCCTGTTTTCATAACGCTTTTCCTTAGTAAAAATTCTTGCCTGTGATTATCTTACATGGCTGGTGGGATATCAGATCCAAATGGGCATGAGCGGCTTACAGGTACCGTCAATTCAGGTTAACAGGAAACGAGGGGAATTCCGGTAGTTAACGCACAAAAGGGAGCATCAGCCGCCGGGCATCATACGCGGAAAACAGAACAAAACCACCCGAAGGTGGTTTATTGTGGCTCAATACGGTTCAACGTTGCGGTATACCCCGTTTTCGCCACCGCGTTAAGGAGCGTATCGGTAGAAAATCCCTCGGGGACGATAGCTTCTGCCTGCCGGGTTTTGAGCGAAGATTTGGCTTTAATCACCCCATCCGTTTCACGTAGCGCCTGGTTGACCGAAATGACACATAACGAGCAGGTCATATTTTGGATATCCAGCACCACTTTCTGATTGGCAGCCTGAGTCCACAATGGCAACAGTAAACATGCGATTAACGTAATAATCTTCACTCAAACACCTCATAAAACCAGGCCACGATCGTGGGGTAAAACAACACCGGCAGAATCAGCGCCAACGCACACCAGTAAAGAACGCGCGCTTGCTTCAGGGACAGCCATCCGGAACACCATAGTTTTTTAGAAAAGTAGAGCCGCCAGAAAACGCGCAACAATAGCCCTAAGGACAGCAACATCAGGGGAATGCGCAGAAACTCAAACTGAGTGAACACGGCAAAGCTCGCCGCCGAAATACCAAACAGCAGATACAGCAGTGGTCCGACGCAACATAAGCCAGCCGTGACGGCAGCCGCGGCGGCCGTCAGCAGGGTCAATCCCGCCCCTTTAGCGTTGTTCTGTTGCGACATAGCGGTAAGAGAACGCTTTCGGGTCATAGAAATTGATGGGGTCACCGTCGACTTCAGCATACGGATAACCAAAGTTGTTCATCGCGCCCTGCTCAGTAGCCGGGTACAGTTCAAAGTCACGACCATAGTTGAAGCCAACCCAGTTCATTTCCCAGTTGCCAAACAGATAGGAATTCACCGCCTGGACGTCCGCATCCTGATGTGTTTTTTTCTCTGCCAGACGCATTTTGGTCACATCGGCCGGATCACACGGTAGCCAGCCGTAGCCAGCCAGGTAGAACTCCGCGCGGCAGTGCTGCCCCCCGCTTACATCGGCAACACCTGCACTGTCGGCTTTGCCAAAAGCACTTTTTGAGTAACGCTCCAGCTTGTTTGCTTTCCCCAGACGAATCCCGAACAATTCACGTGCAGGAATGCCGCTGGCTCGGGCCAGGGCGACAAAAACAGAGCTCATGTCGGTGCATTTGCCCTTAAGCTTCCCGCTTTTTAAAATCTCCGCGACATCCCCGGTTCCGCAGCCGATAACGTCATTATCACGCTCCATATGACTGCTCACCCACTCGTAAATCAGGCGAGCTTTTTTCAGCGGGTCTTGTTCATTACCGGTAATTTTACGCGCTGTTTCCAGGACCAGCCCATCAATCGGGGTGTGCGTTGTTGGTAACAAATATGGTTTTGCATCCAGCGGGTAAGTAATCTGTTCCGGTGCTTGCCAGTTTTTTAACGCGTCATGCTGCAGCGGTTCCCAATCAGCTGTCTCAATGTCGATATCAACCTTGATCAGCAGTTCTCCCTGCGAGTCAGGCCAACTGGCAAACAACGTTTTTGCGCCATAGACATTGTTGGTTGTGACATACGCCTGCTTATAATTGCCGCTAAAAGCAAGGTTTATCATTTGCTGGAATGCGGTATCGACTGGCAAAGGGATCCACAACTTCACGACACCACTTGAACCCTTTGGTGGGTTGAGCTTATACGTTTGCGATAGCACAAAGCGCCGACGTGCCACCGGCATGATTGCAGGCTCAGCAGCCTGTACCGTCCGGCTAACAACCGAAGGGCCGACTAAACCGGCGGCGGAAAGGAGAACGCTATTTTTGAGAAATTGTCGACGTTGCATTGCTGTCTGTCCATGTTATGAGAGTTGAGCGGCGGCGGAATAACAAACCGTAGGCGATCATCACAGCAGACAGACGCTGACATAAAAAGGCGAGTCGATGGAGGTTATTCATCAATAACAGACCTGTTAACTGTGAATGAAATAAGAAACTATGTGGCCGCCATTAAGCCACTTACCGGCGAGAAAGTACAGTAATGACGACATGAAGATCCCTCATTCTTATTAAGGAAACACCGCCGAAAACCTGTCTATATTTAAACGCAGGCACTTCACATGTAGTCTCCCGCTTTCATGTTTCATACACTGAGAGGAAGTCAAAATGGCGATGAGAATACTGTCTATTGATGGCGGTGGCATCAGAGGCATCCTGCCAGGTATGCTATTAGTCGCACTGGAAAAGAAGTTACAAGATAGAGCAAAAAAACCGACAGCAAGAATCGCTGATTACTTCGATTTAGTCGCAGGCACCAGTACTGGCGCCATCCTCTGTTCTGCCTATGTGTGTCCCGACGCGACAGGAAACCCCAAATTTTCCGCTCAGGAAGCCGTCAACTTCTATCTTCAGGACGGCGATGAGATTTTTGACGTCGGCATTTGGAAAACCATCAGCTCATTAGGCGGTGTAAGTGATGAAAAATACTCGGCAACGGAACTGGAACGAGTATTAAAAACAGCCTTCGGTGATACAAAACTGAGTGAATTATTAAAACCAACCTGCTTTGTTGCTTATGATGTCAGCAGTCGTCTTCCGGTGATCTTCAAACAACACTCTGCCGTAGCCAAAAAACGGGATTTTCTGGTCCGAGATGTTTTACGTGGTACATCCGCAGCACCAACGTACTTCGAAGCAGCACGTATTTACTCACTTCCCCCATTACCGCAAAAGTATGTTCTGGTCGATGGTGGTGTCGTGGCAAATGATCCAGCACTGTGTGCTTATTCCGAGGCGATTAAGTTTTCAAACGTCGCTGGCATCAAAGACATGATCATTGTCTCTCTGGGTACCGGTAAAAAGCTGCAGGGTTATTCATATTCAGAGGTTAAAGACTGGGGACCCTTTGGCTGGGCGAAACCTGCTATCGATATCGCGCTCGAAGGTGGCCCGCAGATGACTGCCTACTATTTACAACAAATCGCCTCAACGGTAAAAAACGCGAAATATTACAGGCTTCAACCCGAATTATATGGTGCCGATCCAACGCTGGATAACGCATCGCGTGAGAATTTAGAACTGCTGCATAACGCAGGACTGCAAAATGCCGCGGCATTCGACAACACGTTAAATGAAATTGCCGCATTGTTAGTTAGCAACGGCGGGATTTTTAACTTTCAGGGATAAAACTGCCTCTGAGAACAGAGGACTAAGAACCTATTCCAGCAGACGTCATTGGCGCAAACAGTTTGAGCACTGCCCGCGTCGAAATGGCAAGCAAAATAGCCCTAATGGGATAGGCTCTGAATCAAGATATATACACATGGGTGCCAAGTTTACGGGCTAATCCCTTCGCCCCCTCGCGCATTACCGTATCGTGGTTCCAACGAAATACCGGTGCCGCCAGTGGGGCAAGTATATTCATCCAGCGAATCGTGGTTCGTACATTCCAGTCGTACCTGACAATAGTTTCACTACCGGTATCAATAAAAGACCATACCCCGCGCCCTTCAACCTCGCCGCTGGCAGCACCTTCAAGAAGAGAGTACTGCGAAATATTTAATACATTGATATCAACGGTTAAACGATACGGAAGCACGCCCTTCCAGGTGTAACGATGTAACGCTCCGACCCCCTGTATATCGCCTTTCTTGATCTCAACAACACGCTCAAGGCTGCTCCACCATTCTGGCCACTGATCCGGGTGTGAGAAAACATCCCAGACATCCTGCAGTGAAGCCTCAACCCGCCAGAGTGTGGAAAACTGATAGTCAGCCATCGCCTTCTCTCTCCCCTATGGGGTGAAAAATCTGCGGCACCTGCCTGTGCTACGAACAGGCATAATCACCTGTGAGCTGTTTTTATTATAGTGCTTAATTACACCGGCCAGGCCCCCCAGAATCACCGCCTCAGCTGCCAGAAAATGGTTGTTTAGCGCCCGGATAAGAGCGTCATCAAACGCTATACTTTAATAGCCATATTATTTGTGAGTATTTATCATGAAACTGCCACAGGTATTTTCATGCGCCGTCCTTGCACTACTGCTGTTGGCATCTTCATCTGTTGCAGCCGGTACATTGCAAAGTCAGGCTCAAAGAGAGCAAGAGTTGAGTGCTGCGTTAGCTGCCGGCAATGGCGTTATCGTGATTGGCGGAGCAGATGATTTTGCGTTTACGTTCAGAGCCCGTAACCGGATCCACAGACCCTTTGCGATTCAGGATGGCATTAACGATCCCCTCATAATGAGCGGTTTTCAGAACCACAGCGATAACCCCGCACGTGATGGGTTCATGAACAACCCGGCCCGGGGAGGGTTTATGCTGAGCACGCCTATACGCCGATAAACGAATGGGCTAAATCATGTTGGTGAATTGGGCATTTTAGCGGTTTGGCTTTACTGGAGGGGTATTGCGACACAAGCTACTTGCTGTCAGTAAATCTCAGGCACAAAAAAACCACCCGGAGGTGGTTTCACGACACTGCTTATTGCTTTGATTATTCTATTCTTTCCCATGGTACCCGGAGTGGGACTTGAACCCACACAGCGCGAACGCCGAGGGATTTTAAATCCCTTGTGTCTACCGATTCCACCATCCGGGCTCGGGAAGAAATTGGAGGCGCGTTCCGGAGTCGAACCGGACTAGACGGATTTGCAATCCGCTACATAACCGCTTTGCTAACGCGCCGAAATCTTCTGGCTTTCAGCCAAACACCCGCAAATGCCGATGTTTTAAATTTGGAGCGGGAAACGAGACTCGAACTCGCGACCCCGACCTTGGCAAGGTCGTGCTCTACCAACTGAGCTATTCCCGCATCACCAAGTAACTTTGTTAATCACTTGATTTTGTTATCGTCTGGCAATCAGTGCTGCCGTTCGATGCGTTGCATTCTACTTACCTGACGCAATGAGTCAACGATATTTTTCACCACTGACGATCGTTTGCTGAAATTTGCGGCGAAACGATCACTGATCAAGCAAATCTCCCCGTGCAGCGCTCAAATACTGGAACATTGACCATAAAGTCAGAATCGCGGCGACAAAGAAAAGTGCAATCCCGGCATACTCTACCCAGATATTTGGACGCCACAGCAGCCATGCCAGTGCCGCCATTTGCGATGTCGTTTTGACTTTACCGATCCACGACACCGCCACGCTACTACGCTTGCCAAGTTCTGCCATCCATTCACGCAGTGCTGAAATGATAATTTCACGCGCGATCATCGTGGCGGCAGGCAATGTCACCCACCAGCTGTGGTAGTGCTCCGTCACCAGCACCATCGCGATAGCCACCAGGACCTTATCTGCCACCGGATCGAGGAACGCACCGAAACGTGTGCTTTGGTTCCAGCGGCGCGCCAGAAAACCGTCAAACCAGTCGGTAACGGCTGCGATACAGAAAATCAGCGCACAAACGAAGGGAGCCCAGGTGAATGGCAGATAAAACGCCAATACAAAGAATGGGATCAGAATGACGCGAAACAGCGTGAGCAATGTAGGGATATTAAATTGCATATGACGGATAACTATCTGTTGTCAGTGAAATTACCCCTATGTTGCTACAGAGGGCCTAATGTTTCAACGAGTAGAAGATCTTTTCTGCCAGAGCTTGCGAAATACCCGGCACTTTTGCAATTTCTTCGACACTGGCGTTACGAAGCCCTTGCAAACCCCCCATATACTTCAGCAACATTTGTCGGCGCTTAGGTCCAACGCCTTCGATGGTTTCCAGCGTGCTGGTGCTTTTCACCTTCGCCCGTTTTTTACGGTGTCCACTGATGGCGTGATCGTGAGACTCATCGCGGATATGCTGAATCACGTGCAACGCAGGGGAATCCGGCGGCAGGCTAAACCCCTCACCTTCCGGTTCAAAGAACAGAGTTTCCAGGCCGGCTTTGCGATCTGCCCCTTTTGCCACCCCCAGCAACAGAGGGTGCTGTTTATCCCAGGACACGTCCAGTTCAGCAAAAACCGCTTTCGCCTGCCCTAGCTGGCCTTTACCACCGTCGATCAAAATAACATCCGGGATCTTACTTTCTTCTATTGCCTTACCGTAACGCCGACGTAGCACCTGGTTCATCGCCGCGTAATCATCACCCGGCGTAATACCCGTAATGTTATAGCGACGATACTCTGCGCGCAGCGGCCCGTTAGCGTCAAAAACCACGCAGGAGGCAACAGTCTGCTCCCCCATCGTGTGGCTAATGTCAAAACACTCCATGCGTTTCACCGCAGGCAGTTTCAGCACGGATGCCAGCGCCGTCAGACGTTGGGTAATCGTGGACTGCTGGGAAAGTTTGGTGGTTAACGCCGTAGCCGCATTAGTACGCGCCAGCTTCAGATATCGGGCGCGATCGCCTCGCGGCTTCGTCTGGACGTTAATCTTCCTCCCGGCTAGCTCAGACAAAGAGTCAGCCAACAGCGTCTTATCGCTAAGATTGAAATCGAGCAGGATCTCACCAGGCAAGGTACGCACCTGGCTACCCTGTAAATAGAACTGCCCAACGAAGGTTTCAACCACCTCGCCCAGCTCCGTTCCCCCTGGCACTTTAGGAAAATAGCTGCGACTGCCTAACACTTTGCCCTGACGAATGAACAAGACGTGTACGCAGGCCATCCCGGCATCAAATGCCACGCCGATGACATCCAGATCGTCGCCAGTATTGGAAACAAACTGTTTTTCAGTGACACGGCGAACCGCCTGAATTTGGTCGCGGATACGCGCGGCCTCTTCAAACTCAAGGTTCTGACTGGCCTTCTCCATCCGGGCGATCAGTTGCGTTAACACCTGATCGTCTTTGCCGGATAAAAACAGCCGTACATAGTCAACCTGCTGCGCGTACTCTTCTTCACTCACCAGGCCGGCGACGCATGGCCCAAGGCAACGGCCAATCTGATATTGCAAACAGGGGCGTGAACGGTTGCGATAAACGCTATTTTCGCACTGACGTATTGGGAAAATTTTCTGCAACAGCGCCAGTGTTTCACGGACGGCATAACCGTTAGGAAATGGTCCAAAGTATTCACCTTTAGCATGCTTCGCACCGCGATGCGTCGCCAGACGCGGATGGGTATCGCCACTCAGGAAAATAAAGGGATAGGATTTATCGTCGCGCAGTAATACGTTATAGCGCGGTTGATACAGCTTGATGTAATTGTGCTCAAGCAATAATGCTTCAGTTTCGGTGTGCGTCACCGTGACATCAATCTGCTGAATTTGTGCCACCAGAGCTTCGGTTTTACGCGACGCGAGGTTGCTGCGGAAATAGCTGGAGAGCCGTTTTTTCAGGTCTTTCGCTTTACCGACATAGATAACCGTCCCGGCGGTATCGTACATACGATAGACGCCAGGCTGGCTGGTCACAGTTTTCAGAAACGCTTTAGCATCGAACTGATCGGTCACAGGCTTGTTAATGTCTCCGCATTACACAGGCCATGGCGAATTGCCAGGTGAGTCAGCTCCACATCACCATGAATGTTTAATTTACTGAACATTCGATAGCGATAGCTGTTCACTGTTTTGGGACTAAGATTCAGTTGCTCTGAGATCTCATTGACCTTCTGGCCTTTGGTGATCATCAGCATAATCTGCAACTCGCGTTCAGACAAACTGGCAAACGGGGTTTCCGTTTTCTCTGGCTCAATCTGGCTAAGCGCCATTTGTTGAGCAATATCGGAAGCAATGTAGCGCTGTCCGGAAAAAACCGAACGAATCGCACTCACGACTTCCTGAGGGGCTGCCCCCTTACTGAGATAGCCCGCGGCTCCCGCCTGCATAACTTTTGCCGGCAGCGGGTTTTCGGTATGAACAGTCAACATGATCACTTTAATGTCAGCCGAGGAACGCGCAATTTTGCGGGTTGCCTCCAGACCGCCAATACCGGGCATATTCATGTCCATCAGCACAACATCGACGGCGTTAGCGCGGCACCATTTGACCGCATCTTCGCCGCAGCACGCCTCGCCGACAACTTTAATGCCTTTTATATCTTCCAGAATGCGTCGTATCCCTGCGCGCACCAGTTCGTGGTCATCAACAAGAAAAACGTTGATCAAAGGAATATCTCCAGAATAGGGATAACGCTACCGATAGTTAATCGGTCCTATGTTAACGGGTTTTATCTCAACTTTGAAATCTAAAAAACACCCGACTTTCGATTTTGCTCTCGTTTTTGGAAATTAGATTGTACGAACCGTGGAAACTTTCATGGCTGAAGGGCTTTTGCCAGCGGTTATATCTGCATAGCTGTTTCAGAATAGTGACAAAAAATTCATATTCTTACGCCGAATGCTAAATAGGAAGGTAAGCTTGTAACAATAATTAACGAGTAAAATACTCGGAATAAACAAAGAGTGGAGAAAATATATGCACTGCAACATCTTGTTTATTTTAATCTCATTGGGTTTTGTTTGCGCAAAAAACAACCTCAGATATTTTTAGCCGAGCTTATGGTATACTCCGCCGCCTTGACGTTTGCCATCGCACTTTTTCATTGAAACATAACGAGGAAAATAAATGAGTACGCCTGATTTTTCCACTGCTGAGAATAATCAAGAACTGGCTAATGAAGTCACCTGCCTGAAGGCCATGTTAACGCTGATGCTGCAGGCAATGGGACAAGCCGATGCAGGACGCGTGATTCTTAAAATGGAAAAACAGATCGCGCTGATTGAGGACGAAACACAGGCCGCGGTATTTACCAGCACTGTTAAACAAATTAAACAGGCCTATCGTCAGTGATAAGAAACCGGCTGACAGCGATGCTCTCAGCCGGTTTTGCGTCTGACACTCAGAACGACATTTTATTCAGATAAGCCCCGTTGCGGCAGCATAACAGGCAATCTGTGTTTTGTTTGGCGCGTTAAACTTCTTCTGCATATTCTTCTGATGAAAGTTAACGGTATTTTCAGAGATCGACAGAATCATTGCTATCTCGGAAGAGGTTTTCCCCTCAGCGGTCCATTTCAGAATCTCTTTTTCGCGCTTACTAAAACGCATCTCCGGCGCCATGACCATGTCATCTTCCAGCCGCATAAGTACTGACAGACTTTCTCGTACCAGCAGTTGCATCCTGAGCTCGACTTCATCCTGCGCAAAGCGGCCATTACGCAAACTTGCGCGAGACACAGACAAAAAGCCTAGTGCCCGGTTTGGCAACATCAAGCACTGCGTCATCCCCTTGCGCAGACCGTGATTACGCGCGGCGTCCCACAACGGCTGTGCGTCACGGAACAAGGTATCATCCCACGGTAAGTGGCCCTGACTGAAGTTTTCGGGTTTCAGTACCGGATCGATAGCGAAATAATTTTCTGATTGATAATGTGCGACCCATGCTTTGGGATACGTCGTATGAAGTACCGTTTTAGGTCGGGTAAAGGGTACGGGATGACGGACACAGAGCGCATAAAAGTCGAACTCTAAGTGCTGCGTCTGATGTTGTAATTCGTTATAGACATCCTCTGCCGCCGCCATTTCCTGAAAGCGTAACAGCATGCTCCGTCGCCAGGTGAAGAAATCATGATCCTGCATACTAAGTGGTAATGCCCCTGAGATTGATAATCATCCAAATGTATGAAACAAGCTAACACATAAATGTATTTTATATATGCAAATTATCGGACAAATAAGAAATTACTTGAGTG
>NZ_JANEWM010000086.1:0-12977 GCF_028069825.1 Citrobacter sp. Igbk 14 | reverse complement strand
TCTTAAATTTTAACAAAGTNTAATATCTACTTTAAGAATAGTTAATGATTTAAATAAAGACAGAAAATATCTGTTGATATCCGAATAAATAAGGATGCGTTCAAAGCAAAGAGCGAAATATACCCGTCATATTTCAAGTTGCCTATGCGTTGGCTGCGTTAGTTCACCTCAGCCACATCGTATCTGTGTGCCTGGGAATTCACTCCCCGGACTTCCTGCAACTGGAATTATTTAGGGCATACGAGAATTAATTAACATTTCATGCATCGCGAGAAACTCTTTTTTAACTAAAAAAAGAGGCGACTGCTTGCACCAAAATTTCAAGGAGATCGTTATGTCTAAAGCTATTTTTTTGGGTGACTCAATTTACCCCTGGCTAGGCATGCGAGAAATCCTACGTGGCTCATCATTATATATTGATATCGCGTACCATTCCTCCCAGACGCTTTCTGCCGTCCAAACGCAATCTCATGAAACGGATTGCATCATTATTAATCCTGACAAATCAGATTTTTTAAAATATGCCAGGATTATCCGCAACATGGCTATACGACCATCCACAACGATCATCGTGTTAGCCGATGAAGCCACTTTTTCTATTTTTCAAACTGTTTGCGGAATGGCTCTGCAGTTCCTCGATCAAGACACCAGCCTTGATCAGCTATTGCAAACAATCACTTGTATCACAAACAACAAAAAGCCACGCAATATCAAAGAACTACAGACAAAAATAACGACCAACGAATTCAATGTGATGATGATGCTAGCCCGGGGGTGGTCACTGACACAAATCGCCGGCGTATCGCAAAAAAGTGAAAAAACAATCGGGGCGTACAAAAGCAACATTGCCAGAAAGCTGGGTAAAAGTAATACCCGGCTCAAGTACACCATTTCTCACTATAGCCAGCCGTAACTGACTTATTTAAGGATAGTAATCACGGTTAATTATTAACAGATTTTCTTTCGGCTCATTTTTTAATTCCGCCTGGCCCGGAAGGGATCGCTATTTTCGAAAATAGACATACCGGGTAGCACATCCGCGTGCCAACCATAGCCAACAACTCAACGTATTAACACATACATAACAGGAATGTAGACGAGGGTTATATATGAATAAGGTTTACAGCATTATTTGGAACGCGGCACTCGGTATCTGGGTTGTCGTCTCTGAATTAACCAGAGGTAAGAAGAAAAGCAGTTCCCGTAAAACTGTTGCGGTACTGGCAGCCAGCGCATTAAGTGGCGCTACGATGATGGCCTCAGCGGCGCAGATTACCGCTACGGGCGCGCGAAATATTTCTGACGACTTCCAGAACGGTATTTCTGCGGGCGTTTATCAGGCTCCCCACGACTACGGCTTCTTATATGAAAATAAAACCGCCAGTCAGGAGCTCAATATCAGCGGCGCAATCCCGACGATTAATCCGGGTCAAAGCGGCGTTGTAGAATCAACCACCATCAGTGAGTTACTGCGAACAGGCAAAATCACGCTGCAGGCCACCAGCCCAGGCCAGGGTGCCAAAACAATCACCAAACCTGAAGAGCTGGCGGAATACCTGACGTATAACCAATCGGCTGAGCCTTCTCAAAGCGAAAACTTCAAGGTGGTTGACCCGGCATTCCCGGACGGTTCAGAAACCATTAAGGTCTTTGATACCAATGTGTTAAGTAGTTTTCTTACTAAATCGCAAGTCGGCGATTCCGTCTTAAATACTTATGATGCAACCAAGTCTGAAATCTATAAGCAGTTTGGTATCGCACTGGCAACCCATGGCGCTACGGCCAACCTGAACATAGGTAATGACACGCTCCATGTACGCGACAAAGCCAATACCATCGAGTTACTGGCCAAAGACTCCTCCTTACTGGAAGCACAAGGCACCAACAGCCAGGTAAACTGGCAGTCTGACAACTATATAAAATTTAACGCAGCACCCGTGGTTCCCACACAAACGTTCACCGGCTCAAAGCAAACCTCTGTCTTTGGCGATGATGTGTCGCTGATGACTTATGGCTATGACGCAGATGGCAAGGTTATCGAAACCGGGGTGCGCACATTCACCATTACCAGTACGCAGGAGTTGGCCGATTTTAACGACTTCCTGTTGGGCAGAAGTGACGACGCCGCAGAAAATGCCAATGGGGATAAGGTCAGCCAAATCCAATTGTGGCTGGATGCTAAAGAGGTCACAACCGTTACAGCAGCACAAGCAAAGTATGCCGGGTATATCGATAGTTTAATTCATTCCAGTCAGCCGTCTGACGAACTCACCTGGGACTACAAAGTCTGGACCGATGGCGAGTCACATATCAACAACGCCACTGCCGCGAGCGGTGAGCTGCATGCCATTTATGCCAACGGCGCTGGCACTACCGGCACCCTGAACAAAGGGGCGATAATCGCCGTTGACGGCAGTATTAATGGCGTCATGAAAGCCATAGACGGCGGGGTTATCAACAACCTTGGCGAGCTGAACGCGCTACGCAGTTCTGGTGGGCAAAGCCTGGCGATTGGCATGTTGGCGCTAAACGCCGAGGCAACCAACCACGGGACTATCAACTCAGGTCTGTTCATTGATAAAGATGGTAATCAAAACGTCAACAGCTACGGCGCATTCGGTATGCAGGGGCAAGGTACCAGCGTTATCACCAACGAAGGCACCATCAATCAGGCGATCACCACCGATAACTTCGGCACCGCATCTGCCGCCGATCCCTGGAGCAAAGATGTCCCGGATGCTTCGCTGACGCTGGCCATTGGTATGCAGTTGTCCGGCGAGGCAAAAGGCGTCAATAACGGCAATATTAACGTCGTCGACGGACGTAAAAACGGTGCATCTTACGGTGACGGCACCGCCTTTGGCGTGGAAGTTGCGGGAAATGCGACCTTTACCAACAGTGCCGATGCCGCTATTTACCTGGGGCGTGACGCAAGTAACCTGACCCAGGATGTCATCATGCCCGGTGGTGCCAGCCTGAGCGCCGGGATTATGACCAAAAGCACCCAAGAGGTTATTAACAACGGTCTCATCACCTTGGGCACCGGTGTCCGTAACGCGGCAGGAATTTTGATCGGCAACGCAACCGGCAACGTACTGAATACGGGCAACATCGTCATCAATGGTAATGGGGATGCGGGGAACAGCAAGAACTACGGCATCTCCGTGCGTGACAGCGGCGCGGAAAATAATCAGCAAATCAGAAACGACGGCAAGATTAACGTCAACGGCACGAATAACGTGGGGATCCACGTCAGCGCCAACAACAAGAACGCCGCAGTGACCACCAGCGATACAGGTTCCATTATCGTAGATGGTACGGGTGGCATCAACGATCGTAACTATGCAGTCTGGGCTGAAGGTGGCACCAACAGACAGGCGACAGTCAACGTCTATTCCAACATCATATTGGACAAGGTTGGGAATATCGGCGTGCACGTACGTGATAACGCCATTGCTAACGTCGACAACCTGAGCAGCCCGGTGTTCAACAACACCGATCAGATTGGCTATTATCTGTATGGGGAAGGCGCTACCGCCAATATTGGTCAGGCGGTGATGAATGACAACGGTAAAGAACGTACCACCATTTTCCGTATTGCCAATGGTGCATTGTTGTCCGGCGACCCCAACGATCCGCAGAGCCCGACCCAATCCAACCTTGATCTCACCTTAAGCGGCAAAAACTCTGTTGGCGTTCTCGCTACCGGCGCAGGCAGTAAAGTCGATACTGGTGAAGCCACATTTACCGTGCAGGGTAGCGATTCCGCAGCGCTGGTCATCGAAGGCGGCGCCAGCGGTAATATCAGCGACAAAACCACCATTAATTTAACCGGTGAACGTACCGTTGCCGGGGTGGTTGATGGCCAGGCGCATCAGCTCAATGGTCGTAATCAGGACAATGCCACCAGCACGACGCTTACCTCAAACGCGAAGATCACCTCTGAAGCCAGTGGCAATGAAGTGATTGCCTATATAGCGAGAAATCTGGGTAACCTGATCCTCGATAGCGAATCGAGTATCAATCTTGCCAGCGTCGACAGTATCGGCGTGGACGTTCAACAAGGCGGGAGTCTGACCAATAAATCCGCCTCCGCTCTACATGTCAGCAACGGTATCGGCGTTCGCGCGTCGGGTGCCAGTGCGCAAATTAATCAACTGGGCCAGGTTAAGGTTGATGATGGCACCGCTGGCGTATTGCTGACGGAAGGGGCCAGCCTGCAGATTAACGGCATTAGTGGCGACAGCATTACCACCAACGGCACCGCTGATGGCATTCGTCTGGCAGATAAAGCCGGCGACCTGTCAGCGCAGCATGTGAAGATCCGTGCTGATGGCACAGGCGCAGGCATTCAAAACGATGCTAACAACACTAATATCACTCTGCAAAATGTGACCATCGATGCCAACGACGGCGCGGGGATCCGCACCAGCGTTGCCCTGAACATGAAAGATGGGCTTGATAACATCCTGAACGTCAATGGTAAAGGTACCGGCTTCGCTTTTGAGCAGCACGACGGGAGCGCGACAACGGGTAACCTGGCCATCGGTAAAGGCTATACCATTGAGGTACTGAATAGCGAAGGCAGCGGTATTCGCGCCAACACAAACGGTAAAGTCACTACCAGTGCCGATATCAATGTGCGAAACGCCGCCGGTGGCTCTGCCATCATCGCGAAAAACGTCAGCGCGTTGACCAACAGCGGAAAAATTGTCTCAGCCAGCACCACGGCTCCAGTGATTGACGCCAGCGGCGACAGTAATAAAACCATTACCAACACCGGTACCCTTCAGGCCCTGACCGACACAGCGGTGGCTATCGAATCGGGCAAGGGCAATGACACGATTGATATCAGTAAAGGCACGACCAGTGGCGTGATCAACACGGGTGAAGGCACTGATACCTTTAACTGGCGTAGTGGCTCTTTTGCGGGCGAAGTGAATTTCGCGGGAGCCAACGGCAACAATAAAGCCAATATTGGCGACGTTGAACTGAATGAGACCCGCCACATCACTACGAAAGCCGGTAGCGGCAACGCCCTCACCTTCACCGATACACATGGCATCAGTGCAAAAATTGGCAGCCTGAGCGGCGATAACCTGACCACCGGCACCAACATCGGCACGGGGTGGGATTCACTGACAATTAGCGGTCAAAAGGCGGATATGCGTATTGTCGACCGTCTGGAACTGGCCAGCCAAACCATTGCCGTTACCAGCGGTGCAACGCTGCGTACAGGCGATCACGGTGAATCCACCAGCACCGCGGCAACGATTGCTGATTACGATGTGATGACTCAAGGCCCAGACAGCCGGGTCATCTTTGATACCCAGGGTGATAACACCGCGGCGCAAATCTATAACGGTACGATCAGCGGCGATGGGAAGTTCGAACGTGCGGCAGGCGGCACCACGGTGTTTACCGCCAACAACAGCTACAAAGGCTCTACCACCATTGCGCAAACAGGTACGTTGCAGTTAGGTTCCGGCGGAAATACGGGCGAAGTCAGCACCGTTTCTGACATCATCGATAACGGCATACTGGCAATTAATCGCGCCAACGACGTCCTGCTGAACGGCGTTATTTCCGGTACCGGTGCACTGCAGCAAATAGGTGGCGGCATTACCCGTCTGGCCGGCAACAACATCTATACCGGCGACACAACGGTCACCCACGGCACGCTGTTGGTGAATGGCGATCAAAGCGCGGCACGTGGCGCAACCACCGTTAGCGGCACATCCACACTGGGTGGTAATGGCATTATCGGCGGCAACGTGTTGATGAACGATGCCACAACGATTAGCGCTGGTGACGGCGGTGCGGGTACGTTATCCATTAACGGTAATCTGCAGCTTGGCAGCAAAACGACGTCCGCCTTCGAGCTGGGCCAGGCCTACACACCGGGCGGTAAGCTGAATGACCTGATCAACGTCAAAGGCGATCTGCAACTGGACGGGACACTGGATGTCACCACGTCATCGGGCGGGAATTTCGGTCCTGGTGTGTACCGTATTTATAACTACGGCGGTACGCTGAATAACCAGACGCTGGAGTTAGGTGCGGTACCGGACACTCAGGATAAGAGCAACATCTTTGTCCAGACCTCTATCGACAAACAGGTCAACCTGGTGAATGCCAACGGCGTTACCCTGCAATTCTGGGATGGCGCAACCACCAGCCAGAACCACGGCTTAACGGGCATCGAAGGCAACAGCAAGATTGACGGTGGCGATGGCAAATGGATGGCGATCGGTGCTCAGGGTGACAACAACTGGACGACAGCTACCGGCGAGGGCAACGCCCCGTGGGCGCAGAAGTCCTTTGCCGTATTCACCACCCAGGGTGGCACCGTTACCGTGGATAACGCTGCAGGTGACGTCAACTTCTCTGGTGCGCAGTTTGATGCCGATGGTTACGTCGTAAAAGGCGATGCACTTAACGCCTGGGCCACCACAGAAAATGCCACCCATGCGGGGCAGACACCGGGAACCGGTGAACTGTTGCTGCGCGTAGGCGCCGGTGGTGCGGGACAAAACTTTACGGCAACCATTGAGTCAATCCTTCGTGAAGCCAGCACCAACGACAAACTGACACTGGTGAAAACCGACCTCGGCCGTCTGATCCTAAGCGGGGATAACACATATCGCGGCGGCACGCGAATTGATGGCGGTACGTTGCAGATCTCCTCTGACAGCAACCTCGGCCAGAGCGGCACCGATTTGGCGATTAACAACGCCTCCACGCTGCAAATGGGCGCGGACTTGACCAGCAATCGCACCATTGAGCTGGGAGCAAATGATAATGCGGCCGTGTTCGATCTCAATTCACATCACTTCACACCGACCGGGGAAATTACCGGTGATGGCAAACTGAAAGTCACCAGTAGCTCAAGCGATGCGGGCAGTACTCTGACGCTCGACCGTGCCAACAGCTACAAAGGCGACACAGAAATTGCCGGTACCGGTAATAGCAACAATGTGACGGTCAATGCCAGCAAAACAGGGGTATTCGGCAGCAACGAGAGCAGCACCATCACGGTTAATAATGGGGCAACGCTTAACGTCAGCGGCGCAGACACCCGTCTGCAATCACTGACCATGAACATTGCCGACAGCCTGTTAACGCTGGCGGATACCGTCACCGCCGCCAGTGCCAAACTGAATCTGACAGGAAAAGCCAAAGCCGTACTCTCAAACAACGCAACAGCCGGTGACGCGACGGTCAGCGTGGCGAAAGACAGCACACTGGCGCTGGAAGACAATGCCAGCGGTGGGAATGCCATTGTGACCAACAGTGGGCTGATGACCATGGCCGATGAGGCGATGGCAGAAAATACCCGCGTGGCCAACCTTGCAGGCGGCCTGGTAGATGTCAGCGCAGTAAACAGCGGGACGGCCATCGGTTCGTTGTCCGGCGCAGGTAACGTCGAGCTGGGTAAAAAGCAACTGTCGCTGGGGAATCTGCATCTTGCTGACACCATCAGCGGCATTATCAGCGGCAACGACGGCAGCCTGGTGAAAGTGGGTAACGGTACGTTGACCCTGACAGGCGACAACACCTACACCGGTATCACTGATGTCAATGAGGGGGTATTGCTGGTCAACGGCAATCAATCTGCTTCTACCGGTCAGGTCACAGTGAAATCGGGTGCCACACTCGGTGGTAACGGTATTATCGGCGGTGCGGTCGATGTGCAGGATAACGGCCACATTACTGCCGGTGCCGCCATCAATAGCGTGGGTAAACTGACTACCGGTTCTCTGACGCTCAGCGATAACGCCCAGCTGGATTATCAGTTTGGACAGGCTTATACCCCAGGTGGTGCTTTTAACGATTTGATTGACGTGAATGGCGATCTGACGCTCGACGGTAAGCTCAACATTGAAACCTCACCGGGCGGTAGCTTTGACGTTGGTGTCTATCGCGTCATCAACTACACCGGCACATTGACTAACAATGTGATGGATATTGCTAACGCGCCGGAAGCGGCTGACAGCCTGTACGTGCAGACGTCGGTGAAAAATCAGGTCAACCTGGTCAACCATGCCGGGCTGACGCTGCGCTTCTGGGACGGTACCGGCGGTGAAAATGGCGAGCTGAAAAATAACGGCGTCATCAACGGCGGTGATGGTATCTGGCAGTCAAGCCAGGGGAACGACAACTGGACGACGGATGAGTCTACGCCAGAAGGCGCGCTGAACGCACCGTTTACCGATGCTGCATTTGCCGTCTTCCAGGGGGAAGCCGGTAATGTGACCGTCGATAACAGCAAAGGCGACGTGATCATCAGTGGCGCACAATTCGCCACCGACGGTTATCGTGTAGGCGGTGAAGCCATCACTACCGATACCGCCAATACCTTGATTCGCGTCGGCGATGGCACAGTCGATGGTATCAACTACACCGCAACCATTGATAGCGTGATCCGCGGTACCGGTGGTCTGAATAAAGGCGACCTCGGTACATTAATCCTGACAGGCAACAACACCTACAGCGGCGGTACGACTATCACGTCAGGGACGCTTCAGGTTGCAGGCGATACCAACCTCGGCGCAGCAGAGACCGGAATCACCTTCAACGGCGGTACGCTGAAATATGGTGAAGCGTTTGATACCGCACGTCAGGTTACGCTGGAATCTGGTGGTGGGACATTCGACACCAACGGACATGATGTATCCCTGCTGACGGAAGTCGAAGGTAACGGTCAACTGACCAAAACCGGTAAAGGTTCACTGACGCTGACGCTTGATAACACCTATACCGGCGGTACCACCATCGAACAAGGTGTATTGCAGCTCGGTACCGGCGGTACGATAGGTAGCATTGAAGGGGATATCGTTGATAACGGCGTGCTTAACGTTAATCGCGCCGATACGCTGGCGTTAAGCGGGAACATCAGTGGTGCAGGCCAGCTGCATCAGACCGGTAATGGTACGACGGAGCTGCAAGGTCAAAACAGCTACAGCGGTGCAACACTCATCACCAGCGGGGTATTGCAAGCCGGTGATACCAACACCCTGAGTGCCGCCTCGCACCACTATGTTGTCGCGGGCACCACCCTGAATACCCAGGGTTATAACCAGACAGTCGCCGGGCTGAGCAACGGTGGCGATGTATCCCTTATCGGCCAGCAACCTGGCACAACCTTAACGGTTAAAGGGGATTACAGCGGCGAACAAGGCACTATCAACATGGCTGCCCGGCAGAATGCCGGCGGCACAGGTATTGCCGACCGACTGATTATTGATGGCGGTAAAGCCAGCGGAAGCACGTTGCTGGATGTCGACGGTTCCGGGCTCGGCGCACCGACCGTGGGTGACGGCATCGAAGTGGTCACGGCGCTTAATGGCGCAACGACGACGGCGCAAACGTCGCAGGATGCCTTCCATCTTGCCGCTGAGCGTATGGCTGCGGGTGCCTTTGAGTATCAGCTCCACGCCGGGAATGCACAGGGTCAGGGCGAAAACTGGTACCTGAGGAGTGAATATCGTCCGGAAACCATGCTGTACTCCGGTCTCGCCAGCGTGGTTCGCCAGGGTGACATCAGTCTGTTGGGCAACATGCACCAACGTATGGGTGATGAGGTTAAACCGGGTATTGATGAAGACAATCGCGCCTGGGCGAGAATGATTGGTTATTCCGGTAAAACCAAACTGGATGATGCAGCCGGTACGCAAACCAGCTCCCATACCATGGGTATTCAGGTCGGCGTCGATATGTACGCCAATGAAAGCTGGAAAGCCGGTATGTACACCAGCATTCTGGATATCGACAGCAATGTGAAAGGCAGTAAAACGGGCAGCAACGGCAAAGGCGGCAACATCGACGACAACGCATTTTACGTTGGCGGTTATGCCACCTGGTTCTCTGGTGACGGTATGTATGTCGATAACGTGCTGCAGTACGGGAACCATAAATCCCGCCTGTCGGCATCGGGTAACAACGGCTCTTACACCGTCAAAGGCAATACGCTGACGGCCTCAACTGAAGTGGGTAAAGCATTCCGTTTAGGTGCCAGCGCCTGGAGCCTGGAACCGCAGGCCCAGTTGATCTATCAGTACAGCGACTTTGATAACAGCACGCTGGATGGTGTAACCCAAACGAGAGTGAATATGGACACCGCCGATTCATTTACTGCGCGTCTGGGCGTGCGTCTGGTCGCGGACTACGACACCAACCACGGCAAGTTCCAGCCGTACGGCCGGGTAAACGTCTGGCAGGGTCTGGGTTCCAAAGATAAAACGCACTTCAGCAATGCGGTCGCCACTACCACACTGGAATCTTCACAGCAGTACTCCAGCACCGAGGTTGCAGCGGGTCTGTCGTGGTCTATCGATCGTAATCTGCAGGTCTACGGCGAACTGGGGACACAGTTCAGCAACGGCAGCAATAAATCGCAGGTTGAAGCCCCGGTCAATGCGTCTATTGGCTTTAAGAAATCGTTTTAAGCAGGCATAACCTCGCAAGCCCCCTGTTCACAGGGGGCTTTTTTTTGCCGTTCAGGGCCGCCTGATGCGCTACGCTTATCAGGCTGACAGACTTACCAGCAACGCGGAACAATCAAGGGATTGGGAAACGTAAATAAGGAGGGATTAACGATTATATTGCGCTAACAGTGAAGGGATCTCTTCTGCCAACACCGGGGGAGAAATGAAGAAGCCTTGAATTTTGTCGCAGCCAATCTGCGTCAGGCGATCAAGTTGAGACTGGGTTTCGACCCCTTCGGCCAGGACTTCAATGCCAAAATTGTGCGCTAAAGAAATGATGCCCTCAATAATCCTTGTCGATTTAGTGTCGGGCTCTATTTCGGTGACAAACTCTTTATCAATTTTTAAGGTATCAAAAGGATATTTCAGCAGATAATTAAGATTAGCGTGCCCGGTACCAAAATCATCGAGCGCTAATTTGACCCCTATTGCCTTCAGTTCCGTCATATTTTTCGCCGCTATTTGACTGTCACACAGCGGCGATGTTTCCGTTACTTCAATCTGGCATCGATGAACCGGAAGGCCGGAAGCGGCCAGGTTTTGTCTTATTCGTTGAGGTAAAAGAGGATCGCAGAATTCAAGCGCAGAAATATTTACTGATAATACAAGAGGTTCAGGCCAGGCACTCGCAACATTCCACGGTGGACTGGCAACCATATCTTCAATTGAAAATATATTGCCACTGTCTTCCAGTAACGTGATAAACACATCAGGAGAAATCATACCCATCTGAGGACTGTTCCACCGCATTAATGCTTCAAACCCGCTAATACACTCGGTATGTAAATTAAAAATAGGCTGATAAACCATATAAAGCTGACTGGTATTCAATGCCTTTTCAAGCGCGGTGAGCACCTCATCGGAATTAAACATTCCCCTCTCCCTTTACAAATCATATACATTAAAAACCAGTCAAAATCACTCCCGAGTTGTACCTGCTGTTAAGTGCGCTACATCAGAAAAGAATAGCCAGGTTAGGGTAAAAAAGACATGCTATGGGTAAATCTGACAATCAGTTTATTCAGATCAGATGTATTGGTCAGTCCCAGCTTGGCGACAACTCTCATTTTATGCGCCTGAATAGTCTTATAGTTCAGACTAACCAGCTCAGAAATTTCCCTGGCAGAATAACCACTTACCAATAGACTGAGGATTTGTTGTTCTCTTTCCGTCAATCTTTTCTGCGAGCGATACAGCCGGGGATTCCATTTCCCGACCGATAACGTTGCCAGCTGAGAAAAATCACGTAATGAGGATTTCTCAGTCAATACTATCGTTTTTTCAACGTATAATAATTCAACACATAATTTCGCCACCAAACTATCAGCGACGATGACAACGACGCTATTATAAAACTTGAACCGGTTTTTATTCAAAAACTGCACAATGGCGGAGCACGGCTGTTCATTGTTAATGATATTAAAAACCATTGTCTGATGCTGGCATAATGACGACTGCTGCAACATATCCTCAAACTGGAATGTTTTTATCGGCACATGTTTGCTTGTCAGGTAGGCAAACATACCGTTGCCCACAAAATTATCACTGCCACACATCAACATCCTGTTCATCGCTCCTTATAAGCTTCTAATTTTATTACTCATTAAAAATTTAATAATGGTTTTCTCAACTTCAGCCTCTTCACGACGGTTCTTAAAATCGAACTCGCAAGAAACCTGATGACAGGAATACAATTGATTATCCTCATCAAATTCGTTGATCGCGACGACATCAATGACCTTTAAATCAAGCTGAAAACTGCCGAACGTATCAAAATCCAGAGCAGCATTTTTAATCACTGCATCCTTGTAAAGAAAACGGGCATTAACATCTTTAGCGATTAACGCACAGCCACCCTGAGAGATGTTTTTAATCTTAAGTGAGTAGTTCTCTCCGTTTTTGTAACGACCAAAACAGAAAAAATCGAACCCCTTCAGAAAAGAAAACCGCTGATTCTGTCGCTGTTGGGCAAAGAAAATCATATCCGGGATGAGGTAGGATAATCCTGCCTCAGCACCTGTTGATGGGGTTGCTTCAAATCTGGCGCTAAATTTTATAATCCCGCTGTCACTGTGCAGGATAAAGTACTGGATCTTTTCAGGAATGATGTCTTCATGACCGGTGACCACAAAGCGTTCGAAATCGATCCTTTCTAACTGCGTGATGACGCTGGTGTTTTCACATAAAACTTCCAGCTTCGTCTTCTTATGCAGCTCTTCACGAAGGATAGCGATGATCTCAAACTTGTTGTCCTTTGCTAATCCAAAGTTCATTCTAAAACCCTTATTTCCATATTTAAGATATGTCTCGGCCCCGGTCTGATGACAGACAAAAACGCGAGATCAGCATCCACCCCTGGCGCCTAATTACCATAGTGGATTCCATGTCGAACAGTTGATTAAAACTTAAGTTTTTAACTATCTTTTGTCATTTATTGATACGTAAAAACATTTAATCAGAATTAATTTTAGCTTAAGCCATGCCTAAAAC
>NZ_JANEWM010000085.1:0-13081 GCF_028069825.1 Citrobacter sp. Igbk 14 | reverse complement strand
ATAAATAGCAATAATCGCATAGAAATAAAATAGAAAAAATGCTGTAAAACTAAGGGGTTGACAACACAGAGCGTGGACGGGGGGGGTGCTGAACCTATAGGCACGATATCCAGCGGGGATTGATACCAATACCATAACCTCTCATTTCACAGGGAAGAATGCATTATTCAGGTATATTAATCGTAATTTAACTTAAGTGATAAAAAAGGCCAGCATCATGCTGGCCGCGGTAAATACCGAATTAAATTAGAGTGGCAAACTATCTTACAGAGGGTACAGCGTTAAAAATTCAATACCGTTGTTTAACGATTGCTCGGGCAGAATCAGCAATTATCATCACTGCCCCAGCCAACATTAACGTGTCTTTTAGCACCAGACGTCCCGCCCCCGATAAATACGGAAAACCGTGGTGTAAATCACCCAATGGCATAACCCATGCTTCCGGTGTGGTAATTAAAAACGACAAGGTGACAACCGGCGTTGCAAATGCCAGCACTCCCCCCATAAATCCTAACCACCGGCTGATCGGATTAGCAAGCACCAGCAGCGCGATAATAATTTCAACTACACCGAGCCCATTAGAGAAGCGATACGTATTATTCGCAGTTTGCCATTCACGCTCTTGCGGTTTTAACTCACCTTCGTGCGTCAAATGCTGTTGGTATTCATTCGGATGCTCATAAAAGAATGACATCAGCGGGCTGTTTGCCACAAACGGTGTTATACTGTCAGCTTCATAAGGTATAAATTTCAATAAACCAATCCAGATAAAGACAATCGCAATACTCAGGCGAATCAAGGTTAATCCAATTCGATCCCCCTGCCCCAGTAAACGAAGATATTTTTCCATGACAGCCATCCTACTTGTACAAAATGGCAGTGGCATAAGTACTGCTATCAATTCTCATCGAGGTAATTTTCCATGAGGATGCCTGCTTTTCTTGCGCCAGTTTAGCAATGGCCGCTTCGACAACAGAAGGTGCCGCTGAAACAGCGGATACAGTAACGTGGGCCAGTTCGGTTGGTGTCTGGGCCTGTACGGAAAAAGTCACTGGTGCCGCCAATAACGTTGTCATCAGTAGCGTCGTTTTAACCATGTTCATTTCTATTTCCATTCATTCGTAATTTCAGTACCGATATAATAAAACACAGCCACTAATTTCATTTATTCCAGAACGCCAGAATAGCTGTTCGATAGTATTGTTTTATAAAAAAATGATAAAAAAAGCCCCACACAGGTGGGGCAAAGATGCAGACGCTATATTTATTATTGAATGAGAGAAAAAAGATCGTTTAATGACTCACTCATACTTGGATGGGTAAATATTTGGTCGCGCAATACGGTATAAGGTAACCCGGCATCCATCACCGTTTTAATGATATTAATCATCTCATGCGAATCCACACACAGCAGTGAGACACCTAATATCCGCTGCGTATCCGTGTCCACCACCGCTTTAAGTACACCACGCGTATCATCCATGACTCGCGCCCGTGGAATCGCAGCGACGGGAAGCGTCACCACCTGTACCGCCGCACCACTGGCACGAGCCTGCTCTTCAGTCATCCCCACGCGGGAAAGCGGCGGTGTCATAAACACGGAATATGGCACATTTTGCCGATCGCCGGTGTTTCGCAGCCCTTCGCCTAACAGACCATCACGCACAATACGGAAGTCGTCCAGTGAGATATAGGTAAATTGCAGCCCCCCCGTTACATCTCCCATCGCCCAGATGTTATCCGCCGATGTCCGCAAATACTTATTCACAATAATGCCGCCACGATCGTTCACATCGACACCGGCTTTTTTCAGTTGCAGCTGTTCGGTCGCCGGCTTGCGGCCTGATGCGACCAGCAGTGCGTCAACAACCTGTTCCCCTTCCGGCATCTGTAGCTGCACCGCGCCATCCTGAGACGAAACCGACTGCACCTTAGCATTGAGGATCAGCTCTACGCCTTTATCGCGTAAAATATCAGCGATCGCATCGGCGATATCCCGGTCCTCACGGGGTAAAAACAGCGGTGCAGCCTCAAAAATAGTGACCTGACTGCCGAAGTTGGCAAACATCGACGCAAACTCAACGCCGATATAGCCCCCTCCCAGGATACCCAGGTGCTGTGGGCGTTGGGTCAAATTCAGCAACCCCGTGCTGTCAAAGACGCCTGGCGTACTGGATAATCCCTCAATATCCGGAATCGTCGACTGTGCACCGGTATTAATAAAAATCTTCTCACCGCTCAGCTCAATCGTTCCTGTCGACTGCATTACCCGCACGGTATGGTTGTCGACAAATTCAGCACGCCCTTCAATCACATCCACATTTTCCAGATCGGCCAGATTATGGAAGTTTTTATCGCGCAGAAAACTGACCACGGAAGTTTTACGTTGCATCGCAGTCGCAAAGTCATGCTGAAGCTCAGCATCGTGCACCAGGGTTTTGGTTGGAATACAGCCGATATTAATGCATGTTCCGCCATACATGGTGTTGGATTGCTCAATAATCGCTACCCGCCAGCCCGTTTTTGCCAGCGTAGCCGCCAGCGTCTTACCTGCTTTGCCAAATCCAATAATGATCGCCTGATACTGTTTCATACTGCCTCTTCGCAAAGTCATTGTTCATTTGTTACTCTGGATTATAGGCAGTGCCCTGTCAGGTCAGCATATCCATAACGCGCCACTTTCTGTTCAATCGTCTACAGCCATATATTAAAAACTTAAAAGCCCCCAGATAAAATATAAAGTAACCATTTGATGGTATTACTTTAGTGTAAAAATATGACGATAATTACGGTTCTATCAACGACAATAAAAATTGTTCAGGAGTCTTTATGGATGCACTTAGCCGCTTGCTAATGCTTAACGATCCGCAGGGTTCTATTGATCAAAACTGCCTATTGAGCAGAGACTGGCAACTCCCTCATGCAGCAGGTGAGTTATCCGTGATCCGCTGGCATACGGTAACCCAGGGTAGCGCTTTACTGGAGATGCCTGACGGCAACACTTATACACTGCGTCCAGGTACGGTAGTCATCTTGCCGCAAAACTCCGCGCATCGGTTGTGCCAGTCAGGTGAAGAGCAAACGCATATTGTCTGCGGAAGTCTGCAACTACAGACATCCTCCCGCTATTTCTTAACCGCGCTACCGGAGGTTTTGCTGCTGGCGCCTGGCGAAAATAGCCCCGTTTACCACTGGCTTACGGCGATGATTGGGCTGATGCAGCAGGAATCGTTGAGCATGCTGCCCGGTTCCAACGTTGTGTGCAGCCAGCAATGCGCCACGCTGTTCACGTTTGCCGTTCGCGAATGGTTATCTCAGGCTCCCCCCGCCAAAAATGTGCTGAATCTGCTATTACATCCCCGACTAGGAGCGGTGGTGTTCCAGATGCTGGAATCACCCGCACATCCCTGGAGTGTTGAAGAACTGGCGCAGCGCGCACATATGTCGCGGGCCAGTTTTGCCCAACTGTTTCGCGAGGTTTCAAACTCCACGCCGCTCGCCGTACTCACCACATTGCGTCTGCAATTCGCCGCCCAGATGCTGTCGCGCGGCACCCAACCGTTGGTCGTGATTGCTGAATCGGTGGGATATGCCAGCGAGTCATCTTTTCACAAAGTTTTTCTGCGTGAATTCGGTTGCACGCCTGGCGAGTACCGTAAACGGGTGAAAGCGCTGGAATCATAGCGCCCACCTTCAAAGGAGTGAAGGCGAGCGCTAGCAGGGGCTATTTCTGGGTGCGATGCCTGTGTAGCCACATCAGCTTATACGCTGCCGGAATGATGAACAGTGACAGCAACGGTGCCGTGATCATGCCGCCAATCATCGGTGCAGCGATACGGCTCATGACTTCAGACCCGGCTCCCGTTCCCCATAAAATCGGCAGCAGACCCGCAATGATGACCGCCACAGTCATTGCTTTAGGACGCACACGCAGTACCGCTCCGTGGTACAACGCCTCATCCAGTTTATCCACGGTAAAGGTTTGCGGATTTTCCAGCGCAGGCTCTGCTTCAATGGCGTGGCGCAGGTACATCAGCATCACCACACCAAATTCGGCAGCCACGCCTGCCAGTGCGATGAATCCAGTTCCGGTCGCGACCGACATATGGAATCCCATCCAATAGAGAAACCAAATTCCGCCTACCAGCGCAAAGGGCACACTGGTAATAATCAACAGGGCTTCACCAAAACGACGGAATGCCAGATACAGCAGCACGAAGATAATCATCAGCGTCATCGGCACCATCAGTTTAAGCTTGTGGCTGGCGCGCTCAAGCAGCTCAAACTGCCCGGAGAATGCCACGCTGGTCCCTGGTTTTAGCTGGACGTTTTCAGCAATCGCTTTTTTCAGATCGTTCACCACCGACACCATGTCGCGATCGCGGGCATCAATATAGATCCAACTGGTTGGCCGTGCGTTCTCCGTTTTCAACATCGACGGCCCCGAAACCACCTGCACATCCGCCACATCCGCTAGCGTGATTTGCTGTTTCATTGGCGTCAGTATCGGCAGATTTCGTAGCGTTTCCGGGCTATCGCGATAGCTTTGTGGATAACGCAGATTGATCGGATAGCGGGCGATGCCTTCAACCGTTTCACTTACCATCGCGCCACCTACCGCTGAGGTGATAAACAGCTGCACATCGCCGACGGTCATCCCATAACGGGCGGCCTTTTCACGATGAATATCTACGCTAAGATAACGCCCGCCGACCAGACGTTCAGCCAATGCGGATGCCACGCCAGGCACCGTTCTTGCGACTTCTTCGATTTGCTCTGCCGTGGCGTCAATATCCGACAACACGGTACCCGAAACTTTAATGCCGATAGGACTTTTAATCCCCGTAGAAAGCATATCGATACGGTTACGAATTGGCGGTACCCACAGATTCGCCAACCCCGGTAAACGAACGGTTTTGTCCAGTTCCTCAATGATTTTGTCCATCGTCATCCCCGGACGCCACTGATCCTGCGGCTTCAGTTGGATGGTGGTTTCCACCATTTCTAACGGTGCGGAGTCGGTCGCCGTTTCAGCTTTACCGGTTTTACCAAACACGCGCGCCACTTCAGGAACCGTCATGATGAGCTTATCGGTTTTTTGCAGCATATCTGCCGCCTGTGCTGCGGAAATTCCCGGTAAGGTTGAAGGCATATACAACAGATCGCCTTCGTTAATCTGCGGTAAAAATTCGCCCCCAACCTTATTCAGCGGGAAGATAACGGTCAGGATCGACAGCACCGCCACCAGCAGGGTCGTTTTCGGCCAGTGCAGCACTTTCAACAATAACGGATGGTAAATACGAATCAGGAAACGGTTAAGCGGGTTGCTGCTTTCCGCCGGGATCTTGCCACGGATCCAAAATCCCATCAGGATCGGGATTACCACAATGGCCAGAAACGCAGCACCTGCCATAGCGTAGGTTTTGGTAAATGCCAGCGGACCAAATAACCGTCCTTCCTGCCCTTCAAGCGTGAAGATGGGGATAAACGACAGTGTGATAATCAGTAAGCTAATGAACAGCGCCGGGCCGACTTCCACCGAGGCATTGGTGATGACTTTCCAGCGCGTGTCGTTATCCAGCTTTTCACCCGGATGCTGATGCCCCCACTCTTCCAGCCGCTTATGCGCGTTCTCAATCATAACGATTGCGGCATCAACCATCGCGCCGACCGCGATGGCTATCCCCCCAAGCGACATAATGTTGGCGTTCAGTCCCTGGAAATGCATCACGATAAACGCGATACACAGTCCCAGTGGCAGAGAAATTATGGCCACCAGCGCTGAGCGGATATGCCACAGGAAAAGCGCGCATACCAGCGCCACAACGATAAACTCTTCCAGCAGCTTGTAGCTCAGGTTATCAATCGCGCGATCGATCAGTTGACTACGGTCGTATGTTGTAACTACTTCAACGCCTTCCGGCAGACTGCTCTTCAGCGTTTCAAGTTTAGCCTTAACCGCAGAGATCACCTCGCGCGCATTTTTACCGGATCGCAGGATGACTACGCCGCCTGCCACTTCGCCTTCGCCATTCAGTTCGGCGATCCCGCGGCGCATTTCCGGCCCAATTTGTACGCGGGCAACATCACGCAGATAGACTGGAACGCCATCAGCGCCGGTTTTCAGTACGATATTATTGAAGTCATCAAGGGACTGCAGATACCCACTGGCGCGGACCATGTATTCCGCTTCGGCCATTTCGACAGATGAACCACCGGCTTCCTGGTTTGAGGCATCCAGCGCCGATTTTACCTCACCCAGGCTGATGCCATATTGCGTCAGCTTCATCGGATCGATGACAACCTGGTACTCTTTAACCACACCGCCCACCGAGGCAACTTCCGCCACGTTAGGGATAGTTTTCAATTCATATTTTAAGAACCAGTCTTGCAGCGAACGTAATTCAGCAAGATCATGTTTACCGCTGCGATCCACCAGCGCATATTCAAATATCCAGCCGACCCCTGTCGCATCCGGTCCCATTTCAGCACTGACGCCTGCGGGTAATTTCCCCTGCACCTGGTTGAGATATTCCAGGACACGGGAGCGTGCCCAGTAAGGATCGGTACCGTCTTCAAAAATGACATACACGTAAGAGTCGCCAAACTGCGAGAAACCACGCACCGTTTTCGCTCCCGGCACCGATAGCATGGTGGTGGTCAGCGGATAGGTCACCTGATTTTCAACAATTTGCGGCGCTTGCCCCGGATAACTGGTTTTGATGATCACCTGCACATCAGAGAGATCGGGCAGCGCATCAACCGGCGTATTCACGATGGTCCAGGTGCCCCAGATGCTGAGAAACAGCGCCCCCATCATCACCAGGAAACGGTTTGCCACCGAGCGGCGAATAATCCATTCAATCATTTATCATGTCCTCAGTGTGAATGGTTCGCCTGGGCTGGCATCGCGGGTACAGCGTGTGTCCCGTTTGTCTGGGCACGCATACGATCCAGAGCGCCAGAAATATTCGCTTCGGAATCGATCAGAAACAGACCGCTGGACACCACGTTTTCACCTTCGCTCAGACCAGAGCGGATGGCCGTTAACCCCTGAGACTCATGGAATACGGCAACCTGCTTAGGTACAAATCGTCCTTCATTATCGACGGTGATAACCCGCTGCTCGGTACCGGTATCAATCAGCGCCTTAGACGGGATCAGCAGCATCGGTTCGCTTTGCGTTTTTAGTTGCAGATAGGCATTCATTCCCGGCTTCAGGGCCTCATCCGGGTTATCAACCTGCAGGCGAAGCTGGAGCGTACGCGTCGTGGCATCCACACTCGGCAAAATACTCCATTTGCTAATGGTGAAGGGTTTACCCGGCCAGGCAGGTACGGTAATGGTGAATTGCGAGGCGTCTTTAATCAGCCAGGCGATAGATTCCGGGACTGAAACACTGACCCATACCGGGTCCATTCCCTGAATTTTCGCGACCACATTATCTTTTGAAATGTTCATACCAGTACGTAAATCAAACGCGGTAATCACCCCATCAATAGGGGCCTTCAGGGTAAAGCGGGTCTGAATTTTCCGCGTCGCTTTCAAGCGTTGAATGTCCGCCTCTGGCATTCCCGCCAGGCGTAATCTCTCCAGAATGCCTTCAACCTGAGTCGCACTGCCGCCCGTTTCCCGCAGCAATAAATATTCACTTTGTGCTTCTACCCAGTCAGGGATTGTCAGATCGATAAGCGGCGAGCCCTGCTTAATTTTGTCGCCCACGGTCAGCGGATAGACCTTCTCAATAAAACCTGCCGAACGCGCCTGAACAATGACAAATTGATATTCGTTATAACTGACGTTCGCCGGGAAAGTTTGTGCATATTGCAATGGCCCACGGCGCACGGGTTCGGTTTTTAGCCCCAGATTCAGGGTCTGCGTCGGGTCAATACGCACACCCGGTGCGGATGTACTCGCTGTCTCTTCATCGGCATATTTCGGGATCAGATCCATATCCATAAACGGTGATTTACCCGGTTTATCAAACCGCGTGTTGGGATACATGGGGTCGTACCAGAATAAAACTTTACGCTCTTCTTTTTTTTGAGCAGCGCCGGTATCGGCCGATACTTTTGCGGATGAATAATAGGTATACACACCGACAGAAATAATTCCGCCGACAATCATGCTGCCGAGAATAAGCGCGGTATTTTTAATATTTAAAGACGCCATAGTGATTTCCATTGCGCGATAGTCTCGCCCGTGTTCAGGAAAACCCGGGCAAGAATAAAAGAGACCAGCGAGATCCGTTATTTACTGATGTGAATATCGCGTAAGACAGAGAGATTTCCCTGCTGAACAAACGTAAAGGCAACTTTATCACCTGGCTGAATATCGTCGGCCCTGGTATCAGATACCAGCGTGAAACGCATCGTCATTGCCGGCCAGTTCACTGCGGGAATAGGTTCATGTTTAATCGTGACTTTTTTGCTATTCATATCAATAGATTCAATCACGCCTGTCGCACTAATCACTTGCTCCTGCTGGGCCGCAGGCGCCATATTCATCATCTCGCCATGCTGATGTTCATTGGCCTGAGCGTTAAACATGACGACAGATAACACAGTAAACAAAGCGGCTTTAGCGGTAGTTTTCATAATATACTCCTGAGAATTTAAGATTAAAGATCATTCAACCCAGCCACCGCCTAAGGCAGCAAACAGCTTAATTTCATTAACCTGTTGGGCATAGTTAAGGTCGAGTAGCGATTGCTGTGTAGTGAATAAAGAACGCTCGGCGTCCAGTACTTCGATATAACTAACAGCACCATTTTGATAGAGTGCACGAGCACGTTGCAGCGTGATTTGTAATGAGTCCAGATAACGCTGTTGACCGGTAATTTGATCGGCAAGGCTTTGACGCAGCACCAGCGCATCCGCAACTTCTTTAAATGCGTTCTGAATTTTCTGCTCGTAATTCACTACCGATTGCTGCTGGCGGATTTCTGCTAAATCGAGATTTGACTGATTACGTCCAGCGTTAAAGATCGGAATGTCTATTTTCGGGACAAAATTCCACATGCCGCTGGCCGCATTAAAGAGGCTGGAGAGATCGCCACTGCTGCTGGATACAGAGCTGGTCAGCGTAATCGATGGGAAAAATGCCGCTCGTGCAGCGCCAATATTGGCGTTCGCCGCCAGCAATCCATGTTCGGCTTCCATAATATCCGGACGCTGCAATAATATTTGCGATGGGAGTGCGGGGGGCAGTGTCACGGGTTTTATATCACCGCGACTGCGCACACGGTCGTCCGGTAATTTCCCGTACGTCCCCAGCAATAGTTGCAGTGCGTTGTTCGCCTGCGCCAGTTCGCCCTGGCGTTTGGCAATATCGCTGCGTGTGCTTTCAATCACGCCGCGAGCCTGTTCCAGTGCCAGCACGTTCGTACTGCCGGTCATCAACTGTTTCTCGACGAACGCATAAGAGCGCTGGTAGTTTTGCAACGTTTCTTCAGCAATTTGCAGCTGCGCATAAGCCAGACGCTGGTTGAAATAGCTTTGCGCCACGTTAGAAATTAATGAGATATGCACCATCCGACGTGCTTCTTCACTGGCGAAAAAATTCTGCCGATCGGCTTCACTCATATTTTTCAGTCGTCCAAAGAAATCCAGATCAAAACTGAGATTCAGTCCCGCTTCAAATTCCCGGTTGGTGCTGCTATCGCCTTTTAATTTCCCACTATAAGTACCGCTGGAACCGGCGCTAAGCTGCGGGTAACGATCGGCATCCGTCACACCATATTGCGCTTTCGCTTCCTGAACCTTCAGTACCGCCATGCGTAAATCACGGTTATTGACCAGCGCCTCACCAATCAACGCCTTCACCTGGGAGTCAACAAAAAAGGTACGCCAGCCTGTATCCTGATATCCCATCGGAGCCGAAACCAACGTGTTCTGACTTAAGGAGAATTGCTGCGGAACCGGCAATGCAGGACGCTGATAGTCCGGTGCCAACGAGCAGCCGGCCAGAACAAAAATAGCGCTGAGGGTAAGAAGCTTAAATTTGTACATAGTTCTTCTCGTCCAGACCGGACTGATAACCATAAAAGATGTGTGAATTTATACCTGAATGACTCTGTTTAACCGGTGACAGGAAAATGACAAAACTGTCATTTTCCCAATAACCGATTGCTATCCGATCCGCCTTCTCTAGAATTGAAAATCCGCACAGCCAGTGCGTGATGGAGAATGTCATGAAGATTTTGATTGTCGAAGATGAAAAAAAAACCGGTGAATACCTGACGAAAGGCCTGACGGAAGCGGGTTTTGTTGTGGATTTGGCGGACAACGGTCTGAACGGATATCACCTGGCGATGACCGGTGATTATGACCTGCTCATTCTCGACATCATGCTGCCCGATGTAAACGGCTGGGATATCGTGCGAATGCTGCGCACCGCCAACAAAGGCATGCCCATTCTGCTTCTCACCGCACTGGGTACCATTGAGCATCGGGTCAAAGGTCTGGAGCTGGGAGCTGATGATTATTTGGTTAAACCGTTTGCCTTTGCGGAATTGCTGGCGCGGGTCAGAACGCTGCTGCGACGGGGGGCCGCAGTCATTGTCGAAAGTCAGTTTCAGGTCGCGGATTTAATGGTCGATCTGGTCAGCAGAAAAGTCACCCGCAACGGCACACGCATCACCCTGACCAGTAAAGAGTTTACGCTGCTTGAATTTTTCCTGCGTCATCAGGGAGAGGTGTTGCCGCGTTCACTGATTGCCTCTCAGGTCTGGGATATGAATTTTGACAGCGACACTAACGCGATTGACGTCGCCGTGAAGCGTCTGCGGGCCAAAATCGATAATGACTTTGAGCCGAAACTGATTCAGACCGTGCGTGGCGTGGGGTACATGCTTGAGGTGCCGGATGTCCGCTAAACGATTACAGCGCCCTTTTTCGCTGGCAACACGGTTAACCTTTTTTATCAGTCTGGCGACAATCGCCTCATTTTTCGCTTTCGCATGGATAATGATCCACTCGGTGAAAGTCCATTTCGCAGAGCAGGATATCAATGATTTAAAAGAGATCAGCGCGACGCTGGAGCGTATTATTAACCACCCGAACGAACCAGAATCACGTCGGCTGGAAACATTAAAAAACGTAGTTTCGGGCTATTCTAATGTCATTATTTCTCTGGAAGATGCCAATCAAAGGGCCATTTTCCATTCACCTAATGCGCCGGACCTTCGTCAGTTTATCGCCACGGCAACGCCGGATAAAAATGCCCATACCCGGAATGTCTTTTTAATTTCCGGCCCAACGCTGCAAACATCAGAACATGCGCACGGTAAAAATGCGTCCTCCAACTGGCGAATGATTCGTTTACCCATTGGGCAGTTGCCAGACGGGAAACCGGCCTATACGTTGTTTATGGCATTATCGATCGATTTTCATCTGCACTACATTAACGATCTGAAAAACAAGCTGATCATGACAGCATCGTTAATTAGCATGATGATTGTTTTTATCGTGTTGTTCGCCGTCTATAAAGGTCATGAACCTATCCGTAATGTCAGTCGGCGCATCCAAAATATCACCTCTAAAGATCTCGATGTTCGCCTGGACCCGCAGGCCGTGCCGATTGAGCTTGAGCAACTGGTTGAGTCGTTTAATCACATGATCGAACGAATCGAAGATGTGTTTAAACGCCAATCCAATTTTTCTGCAGATATTGCTCACGAGATCCGCACGCCAATCACCAACCTGGTCACGCAAACAGAAATTGCCCTCAGCCATCCCCGCAGCACGAAAGAGCTGGAAGATGTGCTCTACTCTAATCTCGAAGAGTTTGGCCGCATGTCGAAGATGGTGAGTGATATGTTGTTTCTGGCACAGGCAGACAATAATCAGCTGATCCCGGAAAAAACAGCGCTGAATCTTGCGGATGAAGTCAGTAAAGTGTTCGACTTTTTCGAAGCCTGGGCGGAAGAACGCGAAGTCAGCCTGCGCTTTGAAGGTCGGGCATGCTGGGTTTCTGGCGACCCGTTAATGTTACGCCGGGCAATGAGCAACCTGCTCTCTAACGCGATGCGCTATACGCCTAAAGGCGAGTCTGTCACCGTGCAAGTGAAAGAGGCTGATGATCTCGTGCGTATTATTGTGGAAAATCCCGGTACGCCAATAGCCGCGGAACATCTGCCACGACTCTTTGACCGGTTTTATCGCGTCGATCCCTCACGACAGCGTAAAGGCGAAGGTAGCGGTATTGGCCTGGCGATAGTGAAATCGATTGTGATTGCCCACCAGGGCAAGGTCTCCGTAACATCCGACGCTCGCGCTACCCGCTTTATTCTGACATTACCCAAGTATGCCGCTTAATTATTATTGGTGGCGCTAATGCGCCATCGATTAAACCTCATATTAATATTATTATTCTCTGACATAATCGTCATAATCCTGTCACCTCACTGACAGCCCCTGCTTATTATAATTCTCCTGTAAACCGACACTGGAGAAATATGATGAATAAGATATCTTCCTTTTTAGCTATCGTTTTTTTTATCTCAGCTGGCGTTAATGCGGCAGAAACATCCACAATGCATCAGCAGGCAGCTATGGCTCACGATATGATGAATAACAGCGATGCACCTGCTCATCAGCAAATGGCACAAACACATGAAGCACAGGTGCAAAATAGCCAATCAACACGGGCTAGTGCACCGTCTTTTTCACGCATGAATGAACATGAGAAAGCGATGGTTGTTCATCAGTCAATGAATAACAGTCATTCCTATTCACATGAACTGCAGGCGAAAAAACATCGCGAACAGGCAGCAACGCAAGGGTAGTCCATCATCCCCTTCAAACCACGCGCGCGGGCTTATATAGCAACACAGCCTGTGCGCTTTCTCTTGGTTAATGTCAATATTAGTATTCCATTAAATCCCCAGGCAAGACGTTAAATAATATAAACAGTGCAATAAAATTGTTTTAGACACGTAAACAATGCTCGCATAACATGCGTAAATATTAATATCAACATTCATCCCCGATTAAAATTTAGGAATCTCCCTGGTATTCGTCATTACTATTTAATGGGAGACTGCTGTCGTCGTATACATGACAAAATAGATTTTCATTCC
>NZ_JANEWM010000084.1:0-13235 GCF_028069825.1 Citrobacter sp. Igbk 14 | reverse complement strand
ATGATATATTGTTTTTATCGATCAATATCGATTCATTGATCGATATTATTGATTGATTCTGATTAGAAGTGCATTATCAGGACGTTATGATCAATTGGAGTGGTCTTATGCACTATCATTTCATCGCGGAACCGATGAGAGACACAACAGATAAGTTGCTGGGTGTTGAGATGCTCGCCCGCTTCGCTTCTGAGACGGTTCATCCGTTACATGCAGATTCCATTATTTCGGCATGGAGTAGCGAACAAAAACGTAATTTCATGCTTGAGCAAATTCGGTTAATTGCAGAAAAGCGTGATTGGTTCGAGAACAATAATCTGCTCTGTACGCTAAGCCTTGTTGATGAAATGGCGCTATTAGCAATCGGTGATCCTGTCATTAAGTCGGCCTTACATTCCATGCCTTTTATTGCGCTGGAACTCTCAGAACGCTTTCTG
Organism: Citrobacter sp. Igbk 14; assembly: GCF_028069825.1. Lineage (NCBI taxonomy): Bacteria > Pseudomonadati > Pseudomonadota > Gammaproteobacteria > Enterobacterales > Enterobacteriaceae > Citrobacter > Citrobacter sp. Igbk 14. The sequence goes on along the minus strand of NZ_JANEWM010000084.1, from coordinate 12,798 downwards.
TCGAATACAGTTTGCCTGAACAATCTGCTCATTAATTCGCTGAGTGATGGCCCAAACGCCTTGTGGCTGGGCGATCTCGGCTCTGGCAGTATTGGCGCGAGTCCGCTGGTGTGCGGCCGTTTTGACGTTGTGAAAATGGATCGCGACTTCTTCCTGTCACAGGTAGAAAAAACAATATTCCCGGTGTTGATTAAAAATATCAGGGGGTATTGCGACCGCGTTGTGGTTGAGGGGGTAGATACGACCCGTCTTATCGAGGCGGTCTGCACCGCCGGCGTTTGGGCGATGCAGGGAGAGATTTTCCCGTCAGTCACCTTCTCTGAGGTTGACGCGCTACTCTTGCCCCGGTTTTGTCACTGATGACTGAACGGATAGCCCTCCCGTCCTGGTGGGCTATTATTTCATTAACGGTCTTTCCGCCAGGCATCAGCGGTAAGCGCCTCGCCAAAATGTCCTGCAATAAGACGACGAGTCAGTTCATGTAGCGGTGAGGCTAGCACATCCGCCGTACTGCCGCGCTCGACAACTTCGCCCTGATGCATGACTAACACCTGGTCGCTGATGTGTTTCATCATCCCAATGTGTTGGGTCACATAGATATAGGAAATCCCCTGTTTTTCCTGTAACTCGAGCATCAGGTTGATGAGCTGCGATCGCATCGACATATCCAGAGAGGCTAGTGCTTCGTCGGCGATAATCACTTTTGGGCGCAAAATCAGCGCACGGGCAAGGCCCAGGCGTTGTTTTTGCCCTGGCGCGAGCATATGCGGATAGTAGCTAACATGATCGGGTAGCAGACCCACCATACGCATGGTTTCCACAATCTGTTTGCGGCGCTGTTCAGGCTCCAGATCGGTATTCAGGCGTAACGGAAAATCGAGGATCTGCGAAATACGTTGGCGCGGATTAAGCGACGTGGACGGATCCTGGAAAATCATGCGAATACGCTGACTACGAAATGAATAATCGCCATATTTTAGCGGATGATCGTCAATCAGCAGCTCGCCGCTGCTCGGTTCAACCATCCCAGCCAGCATTTTTGCCAGCGTGGACTTGCCTGAGCCGTTCTCGCCAATAATGGCGAGCGTTTGACGTTCACGCAGCGTAAAGCTCAGCGGTTTAACAGCTTCGACGGTCTGGCGGCGAAATAATCCCGTCCGGTAGCGAAAGGTTTTGCTCAGATTGCGAACTTCGAGCAGGGTTTCTACCATCTCACTCTCTCTCCATGTTCAGGGGGAAATGACAGGCGTAGAGATGATTCTTTGCTCCGGTCAGTCTGGGGGTTTCAATGCATTCGCGCTGCGCATAAGGGCAACGTGGCCCCAGACGACAGCCGATAGGCAACTGTTCTAACAACGGAATTGCTCCTGGCATGGTATTCAGGCGGCTTTTATGCGGCATTGCGCTACCAAAATCAGGAATAGCGCGAATCAACGCTTGCGTATAAGGGTGATGGGGTATCGTCACCAAATCTTTACTGGGCGCAGTTTCCACCGTTTGTCCGCAGTACATTACGTTGATTTTGTCGGCCCATTGGCTGAGCATTTGCAGGTCATGGCTGATCAACAAAATGGTGGTATTGCTGTTTTGATTCAGTCGTGTCAACAGACGAAAAATTTGCGCCTGTGTGGTGGGTTCCATCGCGTTGGTGGGTTCATCTGCAATCAGCAGACGAGGTTGGTTTGCCAGTGCGATGGCGATCATTACCTTCTGGCACTCGCCGTCGGTCAGCTCATAAGGGAAACTGCGCATTGCATCTTTATGGTCTTTTATCCCGACGCGGTGCAGCAGTTCAATCGCGCGGCGTTTGCGCCAGCCAATACGTTGCCACCAGCGCCCCTTGTATGTCCAGGCGGGAATGTTTTGCATCAGTTGGCGTCCAATACGTTCGGACGGATCCAGACAAGACTGTGGCTCCTGAAAGATCATGGACACATTATGGCCGACGAGCTTACGTCGCTCGCGGGCGGAAAGGCGCAACAGGTCGATATCATCAAAACGCATGCGGTCCGCGGTCACGCGCCAGTTATCTTTGGCGACGCCGCAGATGGCCTTAGCGATCAAACTTTTACCTGAACCCGATTCACCGACCAGTCCACGGATCTCACCTTCGTTTAGCGTCATGCTGACGCGGTCAACCGCTTTCACCCAGTCTTCACCGGTCCTGAACTCGATAGTCAGGTTGCGGATATCCAGTAATGGCATTATTCCACCCCCGCAATAATCGCGCGACGCACGCCGTCACCTAGCAGGTTTACCAGCAGCACACTTATCATAATTGCCGCTCCGGGCAGCATGACTGTCCATGGTGCAACATAGATCAACTCCAGCGCATCGCCGAGCATGGCTCCCCATTCTGGGGATGGGAGTTGTGCGCCGAGATCAAGGAAGCCCAGGGCGGCGATATCCAGAATCGCCATTGACAGTGCTCGGGTGATTTCAGTGATAAGGCCGGCAGTGATATTCGGCAGAATCGCAAACCACAGGATATTGAGTGTGCTCGCGCCATCCAGACGAGCGGCAATGACATACTCTTTTTCCAGTTCGTCATGCACCATGCTGTAGACGGAGCGCACCATACGCGGCAGTAAAGCCAGCCAGACGGCGAACATCGCATGCGTCAAATGTGGCCCGGCGAAAGCCACCACAATAATGGCCAGCAGTAGCGATGGAATTGACAGCAGGGTATCCAGAATATGGTTCAGCACCGCTGAGCGTAGTCCGTGCGTTGCTCCGGCAACCACGCCCAGCAACAGACCGCAGAGTGTGGCGGCGAGGGTAACGACAAACGCACCACCTACAGTAGGGGCCGCGCCGCTGAGCAGACGGCTTAATACGTCGCGGCCGAGATCGTCGGTTCCGAGGAAGAATGACACTTCGCCATAGCGTGACCAGGACGGTGGCAACAGTTGGTAGCCGAGAAATTGCTGATCGATGCCGTAAGGGGCAAACCAGCCACCAAACACGCACAGAATGACCAGTCCCGCACAACCGTACAGACCCACCATCGCAGAAGCATCGCCATAAAAATTACGCCATGCGGTGCGTAGCGTACCGGGCGGGCGCTTTTCGCTATATACGCTATCGTAAGGCATACCATTCCTTATGTTTCAGAGGGTTAGCCATAGCACCCAAAATATCAGAGATGACGTTAACGATAATAACCAGGGAGCCAATCACCATCACTCCCGCCGAAATAGCGGCGTAGTCTTGCTGGCGAATCGCGTTAATCAACCAACGCCCCAGCCCTGGCCAGCTAAAGACCATCTCGGTGATCATCGCCAGCGTCAGCATGGTGGAAAACTGTAATCCAAGACGAGGAATGACCGGCGGAAGGGCGTTGTGCAATACGTGGCGACGCAGAATGGTGAAGCGTGACAAACCGCGCGTGGCTGCCGCTTTAACATAGTTCTGATCGAAGACCTCAATGGTGCTGATACGCATCAGGCGGATGACCTCCGTCGTGGGCGCGACGGAAAGCGTCAATACCGGAAGCACCATATGACGGATTGCGCTGACCAACATTTCGTCGCGCCAGGGGGAGTCAGAGATCCACGCATCAATAATGGCGAAACCGGTCACAGGTTTTACTTCGTAAAGCAAATCGAAACGTCCCGAAACGGGTAACCAGCCGAGAGTCAGTGAGAAGAGGAGCGTCAGCAGCAGCGCCAGCCAAAAAACGGGAATGGAAAACCCCATCAGAGCCAATGCGCTGATGCAGCGATCCTGCCATTTATTACGTGTGATGCCGGCCAGCATACCAACAGGGATCCCGACCATCAGCGCAAACCCAAAGGCAAGAATACACAGCTCCATCGTGGCTGGGAAAACCTCTTTCAGCTGTTCTGAGATTAACTGACCATTAATACTGGAAACGCCAAAATCCCAGTGAATCAGACCGTTGAACCAGAATATCCAGGCGTTCCATAGCGATGCGCCTTGTAATGGCGCATGGGGGGTGAAGTAGCTCAGGCTGAACCCAATGAATGTCAGGAAGAACAGGGTGACCAGCAGCAATAAGAAGCGGCGTAGGGTGAAGATAATCATGGTTTTTTCACCTCATCAGTCTTTTCCCTGGAAACCCCGGCAAAGGAAGCATTCCCGAACGGACTTAGCACCAGACCTTTGATGTCATAGCGGTAAGCCTGTAGGCGCAATGATGAGGCCAACGGCAGGATCGGCAACTCTTGCGCCAGGATATTTTGTGCTTCGTCATAGGCGTCAATACGTGAGGAGAGCTGCTGCGAAGACAATGCCTTGCGCAGTATGCTGTCGAACTGCGGATTACACCAGTGCGCGAAGTTGGTCTGTGAGTTGATGGCGGCACAACTGAGCAGCGGTCGGAAAAAGCTGTCAGGATCGTTACTGTCTGTCGCCCAACCGGACAACGTCAGATCATGGTTCATATCCATTAATCGCGCCTCCTGAAAACGACCTTCAACCGGGATGATCTTCACTTTCACACCCACCTGCGCCATATCTGCCTGGATCAGTTCCGCTGTTTTCAGCGGACTCGGGTTCCAGGCCTGAGAGCTGGTCGGGACCCACAGTTGCAACGTCAGGTTCTCCAGTCCCAGTGCTTTTAACTGCTCACGGGATTTAGCCGGGTTGTATTCAGTAATCTTAGCTTCGTTGTCATAAGCCCACGAGGCGCGGGGCAAAATAGATGCTGCAGTTTCTGCCGTACCGTAGTAGATAGACTGCATCAGACGCTGGTTGTTAATGGCCAGAGCCAGCGCATGCCGCACTGCGGGGTTATCCAGCGGCGGTTTATTGGTGTTGAATGCCAGATAGGCAATGTTCATTCCAGGGCGCAGTGTCAGGCGCAGACGTGGGTCATCACGTAATATGGTGAGCTGACTGGCCGCGGGCCAGGCCAGAACGTCGCACTCACCGGTCAGGAGCTTTGATAACCGTCCGGTTCCGCCTGAACCAAGATCCACAACGACCTGTGGCATCAGGGGCGTGCCGCGCCAGAATTTTTCGTGACGTTGTAGACGAATATATTGTCCCGCGCGGTTTTCTGAAAGCAGGAACGGTCCTGTGCCGACGGGCTGCCTGTCGAGTAATTCCTGGCGATCTTGTTTGGCCAGTTGTGTGGCATATTCAGCCGACATTACGGAGGCATAGTGTGTCGCCAGATGCCACAGGAAGGAGGCATCTGGCTGAGTCAGACGAAATTCAACCGTGTTGTTATCCAACTTGCGCACGCTTTGCACGTTGTCAGCGAATTGCAGGCTATCGAAGTAGGGAAAACTGCTGCCATTGACGTTGTGCCACGGATGATGACGGTCAAATATGCGCTCGAAGGTAAACACCACATCATCTGCATTTAGCTTACGGGTAGGGGTAAACCAGGCCGTCTTTTGAAACGAGACATCGCGGCGCAAGTGAAAACGGTAGGTTGCGCCGTTGTCCAGCACTTCCCAGCTCTCAGCCAGTTCTGGCACCAGTCGGTAGGTGTACGGGTCCACATCAAGCAGCCGGTCATAGAGTTGGGCAGCCAGAGTGTCGACAATCAGGCCGCTGCTCGCTTTCTGTGGGTTGAATGTATTGACTTGCCCGCTGACGCAATAGACAAAGCCGCTGTCACGAATATCAGCGTGCGTGGTCTGCAGAGGCGCGGCAACAGCCTGACCACTCAGAAGTCCAGCCATCACGATCAGAGTTGATAAAACCAGGCGCATAATTTTAAGGGACTATGAATAAAGAAGCTATCTTACTAATATTTAATGACATTCGCCATTACCGTTTGAGTTTGGGCGCAACCATACCGTTAGTTGCAAATTCAACGTTGTGGTCTGGTCAATATTCATACCAGCGATCCACTTTGAATATAACTCATAAACTATCTTAGCATTTTCATGCCCCATCTGACCCGTAATAAACGAAGCGCGAGCCTCGTGAGAGTATAGCTATGCCAAATTTATGTGCTGTGGTGGCGCAAGAGCCGAAACTTAAGGAAGGGATAGCGTTAAAGGGAACCTGGAAGAGGTACAGAAATCATATGAATGCTGAACTATAATCATTCAGGTAGTGGTTTATGTTAAATACAGGGCAATAAAGCGAAAATATATAATTATTTCATCATATTACTTACCCATCTTTTTCTGGCGTCTTTATTTTCTACACCCGGCGTATGTTAATGGTTTCTATTGGTTATTACAGGTGAGTTGACTATCCGGTTATCAATGACCTTCTCGCGGCCATCTAACCATTAATGGAATGATTACTATGAAGAAATTACTTGGTATTGCTGTTTCACTGATCCTTTTATCGGGCCCCGTTTTTGCGACTCCGGCTCCAGAGTGTGTGAAGGTGGACAAAGCACAAATCGAAGCACTATTCGACAAGTGGAATGAATCACTGAAAACGGGTAACGCGAAGACGGTCTCCGAAAATTATCTTAGTGATGCCGTATTACTGCCCACAGTATCGAATAAAGCCCGTTTAACAGATGCTGAACGTGAGGATTATTTTGAACATTTCCTGGCGAAGAAACCTACCGGGAAAATTGACAGTCGAACTATTCGCCTTGGCTGTAATAAGGCGATTGATGCTGGTACTTATACCTTCACCTTCGCAGATAAATCGACCGTTTCGGCCCGTTATACGTTTACTTACGCGTGGGATGGGAAGGCGTGGAAAATTTCCACCCACCATTCTTCAGCAATGCCTGAGGGGTAACAGAACAGATACACAGGGGCGGGGATTCACCGCTCCCTGGTGTATTGCGGGCTTGCTTAGCCAGGGCTAACCGATAATGGCAATCCCAAGTCGTTCCATGATCAAAGAGGCCTGGTAGCTATCTATCTTAACACCTTGTAAATCGACGCCCCGAACATCTAAATCTCCCAGTTCAGAATTGGTCAGATCGCAATGCGTGAAGTTCGCAGCTCGCCAGTCGAACGATGTAAACTCACCACCAGAGAGATCGGAACCGCTAAATGTTGCGCCGAGTATCTGCGTGCCAATCCAGCGGTTTTCCCACAGCTCACATTTTTCTAACACGACTTTTGAAAAATTGGCGTAGCTCAGGTTGGTGTTGGTGATATATGCGCTGCAGAACCAGGTGCGCGTGGTTATCATATTCATAAAACTTGCGCCGCGAAAATCCGCACCTTGAGCGCGGCATCCACGGATTTCAACACCCAAAGCGCTGACATTCCTGAAGTCTGCCATTGATAAATCACAGCTTTTAAAGATGGCATCCTTCAGGATGGCCCGGCTGAAATGACACCCTTTTTGGCTCTCACGGTCGTAAAACTGACAACCGATAAATTCAGTGCCACTAAGGTCGGTGCCAGAAAAGTCGCAGTTAAAAAACGTGCTGTTTTCAATTTTCGCCCCGGTAAAGCGGCTCCTGTCAATTTTTTCGCCTACTAACGCTAGAGTCATAATGCTAATCCTGTTTTTTTATACAGTATTTGCATCATGGTAAACTGATTACCGTCCTCGCGTCAAACGGCCAACTTATTCGCCGATAGCGTTAGCCTGACGGGCGTACAGGTAGGCGGTTGCTCTGGACACGCCCAGATGCTGCGCCACCGTATCCATGGATTTTCGTACGTTCAGTAAACCTTCTTTACGCAATTGTTGAATCAGTACCTTTCTGTCTTCTGTTTTCAGCGCTCGCGCCGTTGTTGCGCGTTTAGCTGCAAAATCATCAATACGCTGGCGAATCACTTCATTACTGCCAGGGTCGAGGTGTTCGCTGACAGGTGAGCACTCGGTTTCAGTAAACCGTGCCAGTGCACTCTGCATCCCGCGAAATAGCGTCATATCAACATTCAGGCAAAGCGCCGCGACGTATTTGCCTTGTTCGTCCTTGATGCCGATAGAGGTACTTTTTACCGGGCGACCATCCGCAAACTGATTGCTGTAGTTGGCAACGATGTTGGGGAAATCAGCTGATTCGATCCGCGCCAGCCCAAGCTCTGTTGCGGGCTGACCCGGTTTGCGACCGGACAGATTATTGTGTATGGACAAGATCGCATGCTCAGGGTTCTTGAGGTCATGAACCACAACCTCGCAAAACGGAGAGAAGGTGTCGCTCAGTCCTTTGGCGATAATATCAATTTGATTGAGTAGCGAGTTATCGTCGGTTTTTGGCATGCCAGTCTCCTGCAGTGATGCCTGTTGCCATTATGGCGGCCAGTTTACAGCGTCCTGGGGCTTCTTTTCCAGACTGGAACAGGCGCATAGCGATAAGGTATCCGCACCGCAGATACCTTAATGAGATTACCCGGCAAGGAAATCACTGTAGCGGCTGATATCAACATTGCCACCACTGATGATAATGCCGATTTTCTTTCCTCTAAGGTCCGCTTTTCGCGCTCTTGCGGCGGCAAAACCAAGGCAGCCCGTTGGCTCCACGACCATTTTCATTCGCTCCGCGATAAATTTCATTGCGGCAATTAATTCATCATCTGAAACCGTCAGAATATCGTTAACATGCTTCTGGATCAGTGGAAAGGTATGCTGTCCAAGATGTTGGGTTTGCGCGCCATCAGCAATGGTTTTCGGCGTATCGATATGCACAATTTTGCCACTGCGAAACGACTGTTGACCGTCGTTGCCTGCCTCAGGCTCTACACCATAGATAAGACAATCAGGGGACAAGTGTCGCGCGGCCAGTGCGGAACCCGATAGAAGACCGCCACCGCCCAGACAAACAAAAAGGGCATCCAGAGCACCAACTTCTTCAATCAGTTCTTTCGTTGCGGTACCCTGGCCTGCAATAACGTGCGGGTGATCGTAAGGTGGGATCAGCGTCAGTCCTTGTTTTTCTGCCAGATCCCGGCCAATTTTTTCACGATCTTCAGTGTAACGGTCGTACATCACGACATGTCCGCCATATCCTTTCGTGGCAGCAACTTTAGCGGCTGGCGCGTCGTGCGGCATGATAATTGTCGCCGGAATACCCAGCAATTTTGCGGACAGGGCGATTGCCTGAGCATGGTTTCCGGATGAAAAAGCCACGACGCCGGCTGCTCGCTGCTGTGGCGTAAACTGGCGCAGAGCATTCATCGCGCCGCGAAACTTAAATGCACCCATCCGCTGGAAGTTTTCACATTTAAAAAAAACGTCAGCGCCAAACTCTTCATTCACCGTTCGTGATGTCATAACCGGTGTCTTGTTAGCATAACCTGCGATGCGCTCAGCGGCCGCGGCAACATCGTGGTAATCAGGTAGTGTCATTTCAGTCATTGTTGTTCACCTGTAGCAGTTAAAAGTCACACTTGTTGTGCTAACGCAATGGCTTCAATTTCTACGGCAAAGCCATAATGAAGCTCTGCAACGCCAGCGACAGCACGGGCTGGACGGGAATCACCGATCCATTCGCCGTAGATCCGGTTAAACGTCGGCCACTGGTTAATGTCCGTGACATAGACGCGTACCGATACCAGTTGCTGGCGAGAAACGCCGGCCCCCGCCAGACAAGCATCAACATTTTGTAGAGCCAGTCTGGTCTGTTCTTCAAAAGAAGCATCCGCTTTTCTTTCGCCATTAGTCGTGACAGGTAGCTGTCCGGAAATGAAAACGAATCCCCCGGCAGTCACACTATGTGAGTAATGGCCTGCTGGTGGGAAGCTATCCGTCGTGGTGTTCAGGGTAATATTGGTGGGCATGGTTTAATCTCCAGCTTAAGTAATAATGATTCATTTAGTATAAAATAATACTATTTGTATTATTTTATACACCATCGTCATCCATGCATCCAGTCTCTTTTTCAGCGACGCTGTCTCTGTAAACGGCGTAAAACGTTCGGCATATCAGCTGAGATATTTGTATGGCATTACGGTGTGTGGCTGTAAGAGCGGATAGAAATGATGAGATCGCAGAAATGTTTTTTTTGCTTTTACGCGTGGTCGGGATCTCAGGTGCAACTCATCATTAACTGTATAAATTGATACGTTATGTATTGATTATGTTGATGTCCGCAATACCCACTTCTGGCGCGAAGTGGGCAGGGGAAAGATCAGAAAACAGGCGAGGGAAGTATTTTATTTGAGCAACTTTGACATTAAATCAGGGAACGCAGGTACATCTGTGGCCAATGAGAACGCAGGGTTAATAGCCTTACGGGCAATCAGCCCGTCAATAAATGCAAACAGAATGATGGTGATCGCTTCCGGGTTAATATCCCGACGAAACTCTCCTGCGGCGATACCTTGCGCAATTATTCCCGCAATGCTTTGCCGCATGATGTTATCACTGGCGATAAACGCTTCCCTGAGCTCCGGGTTGCGTGCCGATTCTGCCATGATTTCTACCCAAAGGTGGTGCGTGACAGGGTAACCGACATCGCTTATGCAAGAAACGACCTGCTTGCAAAGACGATCAAAAAACGATCCGCCACAGGGCTCATTATGGGCAGCCAGGGCAGTATTTTGCTCTTCCAGAACGATTGCCCGTATAAGCTCATCCTTACTTTTGAAGTAAGTATACATAGCCCCCTGGCTTATACCTGCACGCGTGGAAATTTCGCGCACGCTGGTAGCACTGAATCCCTTCTCAGCAAAACAGGCTGCGGCAGCGGTAATAAGCTTATGGTAGGTTTCAGTATTCTTTAGCATATCGACCTTTATCTTTGAATCTATGGCGAAACTTTACCGCGCTTTAAGGCCTGGAACCAGCGATGAGATTTATCGATATCTTGCGTTACTTCATGAGAGGTAATGCACTGAGCATATTCTTGAGGTTTACCATATCCCACGGCAGATGTTCAGCAATGGTAAGCCCGACGGCCTCCGCGTGTACGGTGGCAAGATTAACCAGTTTAAGCACCTCTTCAATAGTCAGTTTACCTTCGGCCACATCGCCAAAATCATGTTCACCTCTGCCTGGTTGGGCGAACAAAACAGAACGGAAAAGTGACGGGTCCAGAACATCCAGATCAATATGAATCGCCAGATATTCGATGTGCTCGCGGGCAATCCACGCCATAACCTCGTTGGCACCGTTTTTGACATCATCAGGGCCAGTCGTCGCAATACTGTGATGGGTCAGATAGTCGCTTTCGTATATCAGTGGATTGTGAATGCCGGCAATCATAATTTTTGACGCAGAAACCTTGTGCGTGACGTGGGCTACTAAATCTTTATCGCCCGTGCCGATCAGCGCGCCAAGAACATGGGCATGCGCATTTGGATACTGTTCAGCCGTCTGCACGTCGGGGTGAGAGTCGATCCAAAGCACGCCCAGCTTATCACCGTATTTATGCAGCAGATGCGCGAAGGGCACCAAAGAAACCAGGCAGTCACCACCTAATACGACAATTGCGTCGGGATCGTGTTTTTCAATACGCGTCGCGGCATCGCTCAACTGTTTAAGAATCTGTGGCTTACCAGTAATGCCATCTATGACAACCAGCGGCTCGCTTTCTGGTAAAGCAACGGGAACATCCTCGACGGGGCCTTTCGCTTCGGGCGAGAGAAAAGACAAGAGAAGTGATCCGAGGTGATAGGGGGGATTGTTGCCTCCCTGCCACTGGGGGAAGGAAAGTCGAAGCGTTTTTTTTGCCATAATTTACCTGCTGTTAGTTTCTAAGGAGGAACGCCAAGGCGTATCCGTGTTGGTCGTCTTGTGAATACGTAATGAATGAACGTTCATTCATTATGAAGGCGGTATAAAGATTATGCAAGAATGATGATAGGCGGGACGGGAATCGTTAAACGGTACTATTTTCATGTGCGTTGTGGAGGGCTTTGCACATGAAGGCGCTTAACGGTCGGTAATGCATCACTAAATCTGGTGTTTTTTAAGCAACGCGCGCAGCTGATGGTACGTCAGCCCCAGCAGTTCGGCGGCCTTTTTCTGGTTGAATTTTGCCTGTTGTAAGCTGGTTTGCAGAAACGTCTTTTCTTGCTGTTGCTGGAATGCGCGGAGATCCAGCGGTAACGTTGCCACTGTAGAGTGGGTTTCCTGCTGCTGAACGTCTGTGGTGTGGCGCTTAAACGGATCTATCACTACCTCGTCCAGTGGATATTCGCTGGTACCATGTCGATATACCGAGCGTTCAACAACGTTTTTCAATTCACGGATATTGCCCGGCCAACGATAGTGGAGAAGTGTTTCTCTGGCTTGTGCGCTAAAACCGGGAAACAGCGGCAATCCAATCTCGCGGCACATTTGAATCGCAAAATGTTCGGCCATCAACATGATGTCGCTTTTACGCTCCCGTAAAGGTGGAAGTTGCACGACATCAAAGGCCAGTCTATCCAACAGGTCTGCGCGGAAAGTACCTTCGCTGACCATTCTCGGTAAGTCGGCATTGGTAGCACAGACAAGTCGTACGTTAACCTGCAGCGGCTGGCTTCCGCCTACGCGCTCGAGTTCTCCATACTCAATAACGCGCAGTAATTTCTCCTGTACCAGCATCGGTGCGGTTGCCAGTTCATCAAGAAAAAGTGTGCCACCGTCGGCGCGCTCGAAGCGACCCGGATGGCGTTTTTGCGCCCCGGTAAAAGCGCCAGCTTCGTGGCCGAAGAGTTCGGAATCGAGTAAATTTTCGTTGAGCGCCGCACAATTAAGAGAAATAAACGGTCCTTGCCAGCGCGTGGAAAGGTAGTGCAGACGGTTGGCGATTAACTCTTTTCCCGTGCCACGCTCACCGATAACCAGCACGGGTTTTTCCAGGGGAGCCAGATGGGAGACTTGTTCCAGCACTTCAATGAAGCTGTTTGCTTCTCCCAGAAGAGTATCTTTGTATCCTGCCATGATGAAATTCACCATTTGTTAGTGTTATTCACCAATTTACCCTAATTATCTCATCAGGTAAAATTAGATATTATC
>NZ_JANEWM010000083.1:0-13343 GCF_028069825.1 Citrobacter sp. Igbk 14 | reverse complement strand
ATCTAAATAAGATTAAGCATGTATTAAAACCCAGCCAAAGTGCTGGGTTTTGCTATTTGTGACAATGTCACTTATTTGTTTTGTAATACTTAAGAAAACTTTATAAAGATATAAACTCCTGTGCCGATACTGGGTAAAAGTTAGCCTTTTGCAGAAGGAGTTTGTATGGCCTGGTATCCTACTCGTATTTCAACGCGGTTAACCATTGGCGGCATCCTGCTGCTTGCGGTGACCACCCTTGTTATTGTTGCAATTATGCTCTGGCGTGGTCAGCCACGCGTCGTTGAAATCAATACCGCCCTGATAGAAGAGACAGGGCAAGGTTTAACCCGTCAACTGAGTACTGTGCTCTCTCGTATCGAGGGCGAAACCGTCAGTCTGTCACGACTGGCCGAAGTACTGCCTAATGATGAATCTTTGTATCAGAACGTGGTTCCACACCTGATTGGCGAAGACAGCCACTCAATTATTACCGGCGGCGGGATCTGGCCAGAACCAAACGCGTTCACCCCGGGAGTAGAGAAACGTAGCTTTTTCTGGGCGCGTAATGCTGAGGGTAAGCTTGATTTTTCGAATGATTATAATGCCGAAGGATCCGCCGGTTATCACAATGAAAGTTGGTATCAGCATGCTAAAGGTCACTCACAGAACAGTTGCCTGTGGTCTGATGTTTACCAGGATGCCAGTTCCGGCGTGAACATGGTGACCTGCAGTATTCCGTATCAATTAGCGGGTAAGTTTGCCGGTGTGGCCACCACTGATATTCGTCTGGATAACGTTGCGACCTTTATGCAGCAGCAGGGCAACAGTACCGGTGGCTACGCATTTGTGGTTGATAAACAGGGTCAGATCCTCTATTTCCCCCAGGCCGATCAGACAAAATACAAAACCTTTAGCGATCTGGCGCAAAGCGCACACTGGCTGGCCCCGGTAGAAGCCGGGCTGAAATCGCTTCGCGCGACTGATGGCGTGAAAACCATCACGCTTGAAAGCGACAACGTGCTGAATGCTCCGTCACGCGTCATGTTGTTCCCGATGGCGGATACTGGCTGGGTCGTAGGGCTGGTGACACCGGAAACGCGCATCGTTGGTCTCGCTAAAGTCATGATGCAGGATGTGCTGGAAGTGCTGATCCCGATTATGACCGTGTTGCTCGTCGGATCATGGCTGGTGGTGCGTCGCTTGATCTCTCGTCTCGATGATACTCGTCGCGCACTCGATGATATCGCACAGGGTGAAGGCGATCTTACCCGACGTCTGGATGTTCGAGGTAAAGATGAGATTTCAGATATCGCGGAAGCCTTTAACCTGTTCGTCGATAAAATTTCCGCCATTCTGATCACCGTCAGAAGCAGTAGCGTAGTGGTAGCTAATAACGCCGTCAGTCTGGCCGACAGTAACATGGAGCTGTCTTCACGGGTTACTCAGCAGGCGGCCGCGCTGGAAGAGAGTTCGGCGGCGATGGAACAGTTAAATGCGACCGTTCATCAAAATGCGAGCAACACGCAACTGGCAGATGAACTTTCCGACAACACTGCGCAAACGGCGAATCGCTGTGGCGACGTGATGCAGGGTGTGATTTCGACAATGGATAACGTCAGTGCCTCGTCTGGCAGAATGGTGGAAATTGTCGCCGTCATCGACAGCATTGCATTCCAGACCAATATTCTGGCGCTGAATGCCGCCGTTGAAGCTGCCAGAGCGGGGGATGCAGGCAGAGGATTTGCGGTTGTCGCATCTGAAGTTCGTACCCTGGCACAGCGCAGTGCCACTGCTGCCCAGGAAATCAAAGCGTTGATTGATGAGTCCGTTTCACATGTTGGCAGCAGCAGCCAGCAAATCCACAATGCAGGTGAGCGCCTGGAAGAGCTGGTCAACAACGTGCGGCAGGTTAGCCAACTGATGGGGGAAATCCGTGTCGCGGGTGACGAGCAGCGTAAGGGCGTTTCCGAAGTCACACTCGCCGTTACCGAAATGGACAGCACCGTGCAGCAAAACGCATCGTTGATTGATGATGCCGCCACACGAACCCAGGTGCTGAAAGAAGAGGCGGAACAATTAGCGTTACTGGTTTCCTCATTCAAATTGCCGGAGCCTTCAGCGGCCTGACCCCACGTAAAGTATCCGGGTGCATCGTCTGCGCCCGGATAACACCAGGCTACACTTAACGTGGTTAACACGTCAGGAGCCAGAGTATGGCTGAGTTTGTCGTAGCGATGCTGGTGCACACACCGGTGTGGGTATATGTCTTGTTGGTCTTCCTGTTATTTCGGGGGATTAAAGCCAGGATACCCGCAACGGTTACGCTGGAAAAGCTGGCACTGATCCCGGCGCTCTTTCTTTTCTGGGATGTTTACGATCTGGTCACTTACCGCGATCAGTCCATCAGCACGTATCTACAGTGGATGGTTGGTATTATTAGCGGCGTGATTGTGGGCTATATGTTGATAAACCCCGGCCGTCTGGCACGCAGTACCGCGCCACGCAGCATTCATCGCCCGGCAGATTACTCTGCATTACCGTTCATGATGTTGGCCTTTGGCATCAAATATGTACAAGGTGTATTGAATGCTATCGCTCCTGATATTTTACGCCAGCCGGTAATGAGCGCGTTGGCAATCATTACCGGTGGCGTGTTTGCCGGTGTATTTATCGGGAAATTTATCCGTTACGTCAGCGTTTATCTCCGGTCACCAGCTCCCGGCAACACTTAGCGCCCCCAACGATCACGAATATAGGTCACGGCTTCCTGGGTTTGCGGTTGGTTAAGATAGTTCTCCCGAAACAAGATAGTGCCATTAATATTCGGTTCGGACTCGTTCAGATCGAGTTGCTTTTTCAACTCCGGCACACCGCCTTGTACCGTCCAGTCCGGTTCTTTTCGTGACGGCTCACCTACTTTATACAGCGCAACGCCAATATACAGGCGGGTATTGGTGGATTTCACCACGCCAGCCCACCATTTTGCCAGAACATCATAACGCGCCGCATCACGGGCGAAAGGCCAGTACAGTTGTGGTGCGATGTAATCCAACAGACCTAATTGCACCCAGCGCCGGGTATCGGCATACGATTCATCATACGCTGCCGCCCCTCGGGTGTCGGAGCCTGCCGGATCGTGGGAGCGATTACGCCACACGCCTGCGGGGCTAACACCAAACTCTACGTCAGGCTTAATCTTTTTGATGGCCTGTGAAACCTGTTCGATCAGCCGTTGTGTGTTATGACGTCGCCAGTCTGCTTTTGAATCAAAACCCTGACCATACTTTCTGAAAGTCTGGCTGTCGTTTAGCGTCGAACCCGGCGATTCGGTATAGAAGTAGTCGTCAAACTGCACGCCATCCACCGGATAATTCTCAACGACCTCCGTCACGATGCTGGTTATCCAGTCGCGCGCGTCAGGAATACCCGGGTCCAGTACAAAACGTTCACCCGATGTGCGGATCCAGTCGCGATGCAGCACGTAAACGCTGGACGGGGTCTGCGACAGCGTGCTGTTTAATTCTGCGACCGTTGACGGTTTCGTATTGACGGAGACGCGGTAGGGGTTAAACCAGGCATGAACTTTCATCCCGCGTTTGTGCGCCTCGTCGAGCATAAATTGCAACGGATCGTAACCAGGATCCTTGCCGATGGTGCCGGTCAGAGTGTCTGACCAGGGAAGAATTTTGGATTGCCACAGTGCAGTACCGTCCGGTTTTACCTGGAAAAAGACGGTATTGATCCCAAGACGTTGCAGATTATCCAGCTTATCCGTCAGCGCTTTCTGCTGCTGGCTGATGCGGATGGCGGGTGAACTGATGTTTACAGATGAGATTGGCGGCCAGTCCAGACGGGAAACCGTTGCCAGCCAGATACCACGAACCGGCTCTTTACCCTGTTGCGGGGTTGTGACCGGGGGATGAGGAGTCACATTCGGCCCTGGCGGTTGTGAAGAACAACTGCCAAGTAACAGCATACTGCCAACCAGTACAGCAAACCATTTCACATTGGTTAGCGGTAGCGTGTTGCGGGAACGGGCGAGGATAGTCGCCAGTTTTTTCTGATAATGACCTGAAAAAAAACCGGATGCTGACATCGGATTTTGCTCTTATTTTTTCTTGTTGCGGCTGTTAGCCCAGGGATCAATAGCAGGAGCGGTGGGTTCTGGTGCAACGTCATGCAGAGAATCAAGATACAGTGCTTCAACTTCTGCACGCGCCCACGGCGTACGACGCAGAAACTTCAAACTGGATTTAACGCTCGGTTCATTTTTAAAACAGTTGATGTTTATCCGTTGGCCAAGTTCAGCCCAACCATAACGATCAACCAGGGCATTGACCTGCATTTCGAGCGTCACGCCATGCAAGGGGTCTTTAGAAATATGAGCATTCATATGAAGTCCAGTTCGGTAGTTCCAGATTTTGTCAGTCGCGCGAGCGAAAGGTTACAAGAAAGCAAGGCGACCAGCAATGGTATAAACCGGCATAGCACTGCGAATGAGCACCATGCCAGCAATGTGCGCTCAGTACTCCTTAAAGGCGAGTTCCAGGCGGGCGATCAGCGGTTTAAACAGGTAGCTTAAAAACGTTCGCTCGCCGGTCTTGATGGTCACGCTCGCGGGCATGCCCGCTTTAATCTTGTAATCGCCCAGCAAACGCGCTCCTTCTGCGGAAACTTGCACTTCGGCGAGATAATAGGGCTGTTGCGTTGCTTCATCAATTAAACGATCGGCTGAGATGGTCAGAACTCGGGCTGGTACGGAAGGTAACAGCGCATGGTTCAGGGCAGGAAACAGCACGTCAACGGTTAAACCTGGGGCCAGTTTATCAATGGCGTGCACCGGTATTCTGGCGTCGATTTGCATCGGCTGTCCAGCGGCAACGATATCCATGAGATGCTCACCGGGCTGAATCACACCGCCGACGGTACTGACTTTGACATCCAGAACGACACCGTTGATTGGGGAGCGAATCTCCGTGTTATCCAGTTCATGGCGGGTAGAAACCAGTTCATCCTCCAGCATCGCCACTTCTTTTTGGTTTTCAGTTAGTTCGGACTCAACTTCGCGTAAATACTGATGCCGTACCTGATACGCTTTGATTTTTAATTCGTTTTGCTGGGATTTGAGTTTAGCAATGTTCAAAATATCTTCGGACACACTGCCGGATATTTCGGCCGCCTCGCGCTCCAGCACCAGTAATTGTGCCTTGGGGTAATAGTTTTTTTCACTCAGCGCCCGAATCGCGCCCAACTCCCGATTAATCAGGTTGAACTGGTGATCGCGGTAACCTTTTATTTTATTGAGATTATCCGTTTGCCCGACCAGGCCATCGAGCGTTTCCTGAATCATGGACAATTCATCCTGCATCGTTTTGCGTCGCGTATCGAACAGTTTGGCCTGTAGATTCCTGACTTCTGCCAGCCGTTTATTACCGGAAAACTGCTGCGTCAGCATGGAATTAAATACGATTGCCTCCAGGCCATCTCTTTCTGCTAACAAACGATCTTCAATGCTTTTGGCGGAAATATACTGTGCGTTTAACGCGCTGTAGCGCATGTCGAGTTGCATCTTATCCAGGCGGACAAGCACCTGATTTCGCTTAACCAGGTCACCCTCTTTAATAAAAATATCCGTCACTCTACCGCCGCTCAGATGCTGAATAGTTTTTCGGTTACTGGATACGGTTACCGTACCGTCCGCAACGACACCCGCATCTAAAGGGGCTTGCACTGCCCAAAATAAGAAACCACCCACCCCCAGCACAATGACAACGACACCGCGAACAATAGGGGACCAGATGTTGGTATCCACACCGGTGACGTCCGCGTTATTGGGATTCTTTTTCATCTTCATGCCTCGCGCTGCTGTTCGTTGATGGATGAAGAGGGTGTTGACACTGGTTTCAGCACGTTAGCCTGGCGCAGATGGGCGAAGACCTGATCGCGTGTGCCGAACTCCTGAATAGCACCGTCATTGAGCAGTAAAACTTTATTGACCACACCGAGCAGAGTAGGACGGTGCGATATAATCACGGTCGTTTGTCCCTGTGTTCGCAGCGTGTTGATGGCTTTAATGAGAGCAAACTCCCCGGCATCATCAAGATTGGCATTCGGTTCATCGAGGACGATAAATGCGGGGTTGTTGTAGACAGCTCGCGCCAGCCCAATACGCTGGCGCTGCCCACCGGACAACTGGTATCCACCTGCGCCGAGCGGTGTATCGTACCCCTGCGGCAGACGCAGGATCATCTCGTGTACACCCGCCAGAAGTGCGGCCGCCACGATCAGTTCGCTGTCATTTTTCGTAAAACGCGCAATGTTTTGTGCGATAGTCCCGTCAAACAGTTCAACATCCTGTGGCAGATAGCCTATCGAGGGCCCCAGCAGGGCTTTATCCCACTGGCAAATATCTGCACCGTCTAACCTGACTTTTCCTGATAACGTCTTCCAGACACCGACCAGTACTTTCGCCAGTGATGTTTTTCCGGATGCAGAAGGACCGATAATCCCCAGCACTTCACCTTGTTCGAGTTGAAAGGAGATATTACGCAGCAACGGGGCGTGTTGTCCGGGAGCTGTCGCAAACACGCCTTCAACGCTGATGTTACCCTGCGGACGCGGCAGGGTCAGCACGTCTTTCGGGGCTGGATACTCCTTTAGCAGCTCCGATAACTGATGCCACGCGCTACGAAACTGTACAAACTGCTTCCAACTGCCGATGACTTGTTCTACCGGGTTCAGGACGCGTCCAAGAATAATCGAGGCCGCGATCATCAGGCCTGGGGTAATATGCCCACCAATTACCAGTAACGCCCCGGCACCCAGTGCGACAGATTGCAGCAACACGCGAACAAACCGGCTCAGGCTGCTTAACCCCGCCGTTTTATCGGCGATCTGTGTTTGCAGTACCAGCACTTTATTATGCTGTTCCTGCCAGTTTACTTTTAGGGTGGAAAGCATGCCCATCGCCTCGATAGCATCGGAGTTTTGCAGCTGTTTATTCAGCTTGCTGGCATTATTGATGGTTAAGGCATGGGCTTGTTGAATCGGGCGCTTAGTAGAGAACTCTGAAACCAGTGTCAGAATGAATAATAGTGTGATTCCGCCCAGAGACAGGTATCCCAACAGGGGATGTACCAGAAAGGCAATAAACAGATAAATCGGCGTCCACGGAATATCCAGCAATGAAAACAAGCTGTTCCCGGAGAGAAACTGGCGGATCTGATCGAGCTCGGCTAAAGATTGTGCCGGGTTGTTATCACCGGTGGACATTTTTCTTCTAAAAGCCGCATTAAAAACTAATTGGCTGAGCTTTATATCCAGCTTATTTCCCAGTCTTACCATGACCTGTGCGCGAGCAGATTCAATCATGGCAATAATAATGTACAAACCGACAATTAATAAGGTGAGCATTAGCAGCGTCGTGGTGTTTTTACTCACCAGTACGCGATCGTAAACCTGCAACATATAGATTGCCGGCGCCAGCATAAGCATATTAATCACACAACTAAAAAACAGCAGCATCAGAAAAGTGGGTTTCGTTCCTTTTAATGCATCATTCAGTTCTGTTGGCGTATGCTGGCGCGACATAGTCTTCTCCTTATACGATCAATGAACTATTGCCATTGTTGCTGGCAAGGGTAGTCGGCATTTCCAGATAAAAATCACCCATATTAACGGTGGTCGAATTGACGCCCACTAACGTAATGGTGTCAGTGCCGATGGTCACGATGGTGTTGCCGTTATTTCCGGTGATAGAGACGCTGCTGGCAAAGTTCTCCGCGTTAATGCCTAGCAAAACGAGGTCAAGGAAGTCTTGCCCGCCATTGGGGTTACTGTCGAAACCCGTGATACGGTCCTGTCCAAAGTTGGCTCCGAAAGCGAAAATATCACTTCCGGTTCCGCCATCCAGAATATCGTTTCCTTCCTGACCGTTGAGAATATCGTCGCCATTACCGCCAGAGAGGGTATCGGCACCCGCGCCGCCAATCATGACGTCGTTACCGTTTCCACCCTGCAGGTTATCGGCGCCATCGCCGCCATCCAGGAAGTCATTTCCGATACCGCCAAACAACTGGTCATTGCCGCCCATACCGAACAGATAGTCATTGCCGCTACCCCCCGTGATGATATTGGCGATTGAATTACCAGTACCGATAAAACTACCGTTCCCGGTAAAGACCAACTCTTCCACGTTATCGGTCAGGTCATAGCTGCTGAGAGTAGTGCGGACAATATCTGTCCCGCCGTTGAGATCTTCGATCACGACATCACCAAAATCATCAACGATGTAGGTATCATTACCTGTACCGCCGGTCATACTGTCAGCGCCAAGACCACCGTCCAGGGTATCGTTACCCGCGTCACCTTGCAGCGTATCTTGTCCCGCCTGGCCGGAGAGAGAGTCATTACCCGCACCGCCGACTAACAGGTCATCACCCGCGCCACCCAGTAAGGTGTCATTGCCGTTTTCACCGCGCAGGATGTCACTCCATGCGGTACCGATGAGCGTATTGGCACCATTATTACCCACGATCAGATCGCCAACAGGCTGCGTGGTTGTCGACGTCAGGATAACCGGGGGGTTACCCTCATCATCTACGACAGTGACGACCACTTGCAACGTGCGGCCGACCATAGCCTGGCCTGGCGTGAAGGTGGCTGATGTTGCGCCGTTGATGTTGACGAATCCGGTCGGTGAACTCATTCTCCATTGGTAGCTGAAATTTCCGCCGCTCAGGCCATCCGCGTCGGCGATACCCGAAACCACCGCCGTCAGCGTCAGACTTTCCGTTGGCGTGAGATCATTAATCACCGGCGTACCTGTTGTTGCCTGATTTCGTGGCAAGACGGCCTGAGTTTGTGCTGACACTAAGGTCTCGGCATCGCCCATTCGGTCATTGAAACTGGCGACAACACGCAGCGGAGCGCCCTGGATAGCGCCGGGAACTCTGAACTCCACGCCGGTTGCCTGATCCTGCCATTGTCCGTTAATTAAAGCCTGCCATGTCATGGTGATTGCAACATCTGCCGCAAGACCGTTGCCATCGAGCAGGTTTGCCACGTTAACCCGTAACAGGTCACCAACAGATGGGTTTGCACTACTGATTGCCAGGTCGCCCGTCGCGTGTTGCGCCGTGACCCACAGCTGTTGACCATCGCCAAACTCCAGTTTTTCGATATTCAGCAGACGGTCAACACCATCATTCAGGTTCAATGCGGCATTGGGGGTGGCGTGATCGACTCTGAGGCTACCATCTGCCATTCGGGTAAAGGCGTAGTTGCTACTGACATCGCGATACACTGCCACGTCAGTTTCCGTGCCATCTCCCTCATGCAAGATTTCGCGCACAATCGACAACTGATTCGGTTTCAGCGTACCTGCCAGCATGTACGATTTCAGCTCAGCCATGCTTTCGGCGCTGGTGAGCCCCGGCATACCTGAAACAGCAATGCGCACGTTCAGCCAGGCGTCGCCATCAATGATGTCATTACCGGCTTTACCCATAATGCGGTCGCTACCGCCGCCGCCGAGTAAAATGTCACTGCCATCGTCCGGATTGAGTAACACCGCATCCGGATTGGCTGAACGCGCGACACCGAGAATAGCCTGCAGACCGTCGATTCTGTCGGCACCTTCCTGGGTCAGATTATTAGAGAGGGGGACACCCTGAACCGGTGCAGTACCGATCGGTTGTTCCGTACCGGTCAGGATATCATTGTGTTTCCAGCCAGACAGACCTTCGACCAGGTCAAAACGGTCGCGCAGAATAAACTCCTGCTGGTTGACGAAAATCGGGATACCCAGGTCAGAGTTAGCGCCATTAGGATCACCTTTATGGATCGCCCAGTCGAAACCGGCCATACCATTATTACGCTGGATACCTGCGCCCTGAACCATGATGTCATCACCGGCTTCGCCATCGTAGTCCGTATCGTTACCCTGACCGTTCAGGACATCGTGACCAATAATGGTGCTGTTGAAGAACAGCTCAGAGTTATCACCCGCGAGTGTGTCAAACCCATCACCACCTTCCAGCCAGTCATCGCCTTCATTACCCATCAGGAAATCACCACCCGATCCCCCAAGTGCAAAGTCGTTGTCCTGCCCAGCGAAAACCTCCTGGGCATCTTCACCGACCACGACGAAGTCACTGCCCGTGCCGCCAAAGACTAGATCGTTTCCGTTCCCGGAGAAGATTACATCGTGCCCGGCATCACCATGGAGGAAGTCAGCATCGCCTACAGGTGTACCGGTGTCCGTAATGATGTCATCGCCATCACCACCGTGAACCACATCCGCTTCATCGCCGCCGTCCAGACGGTCATCACCGCCATCTCCCCACAGGCTGTCGATACCTTTCCCTCCGATGAGCGTATCGTTCCCTGCGGTACCGCCAAGCACCACATGACCATCGCCGGTATATTTCAGATAACCACCATCAGCGAAACTGTCACCGTCCACATCCGCCCCAGGATCGCGTCGTACCAACAACGGCGAGAGCAGATCTTTCAGCGGATTCCCCCATTTAGGGTCGATTTCCGTTTGCAGCACGCGGTTTACTTCGAATATATGGTCAGGGGTCTGAAACAGGTTAGCAGGCAGGTGAGAGGAACCTTCTTCACCGAGATCACTGTTGCGCATAACCAGAGCAGAAAACGAGTTGGCTTCCAGTTCGTTCAGTAAATTCAATCCTTGTACCCGACTCAAATAATAGAAACGGTCGCCGTCCTGCAACATTTCCATCTGTGTTTCGAAGACAAAATTGAAGGTTGATCCGAGCATGCCGCCAAATTCATTTTTGCGTTCAGCAAGCCCTCCAATCCAGAAATCGACCTTATTCAGACCTGTTTCTTTGCTGGCCCATGCGCCGGTACTGTTGAAGAAATCCATTGCGTCTGCTGGTGGAGCGTTGTTGGCATCACCAAATAACAGGAAATTAACCGCTGCGCGTTTACCCTCCAGGCTGGTGGCATTGAGGATCAGTTCGTGCTGACCATAGGCGGCCATAAAGTTGATTATGGAGGCCGGGTTCTTCAGGTATGTGGTGAAATCGGCCCAACTGGCATACGGCCGAAGCTGGCTATCTCCGCTTAATGCAAAGAACTGTTCACGGGCCTGGTTCAGCGACGGCATAGCCGTATCACGTCCACGGGCAATGTTAAGCGCCCCCAAATCAAGCGGCAGGCCAATCAGGTTATTACGCAAGGCGTCAGTAATAAACTCATCAATCTCGTTACCGACTTGTCGCGTCATGCCCCGAACAATCGCACCGATTGCCTGTTCATCGGACACGGTGGCACCGTTAATTTCATTAAATGCCACTGGATTGAGAAATGCGGCAATCAGACCGATATCACCGTTTTGCATGTCAATGTCGGTACGCGCTACGGTTTCTGTGAGCATTGAATGCCCGAAGCGATAAACCACGTGCGCAAACTCAGCAAAGATCTGCGGGTTGATATCTGCCGTGTTTGAAAAGACAAACGGATCGACGGCAGGTTGTACGGTGCGAGCAAACTCCTCGAAAACGAGGTGCTGGTACTGCATTTCAGTGGAGAATCGCCCCGCCTGGAAGAGGTATTCACCGTTCCAGACCAGCGTACTGGTGTCAGCGGGTAGCTCAGTGATTTGATGTGAGGGCATCAGCCACTGGTTAATAAGGTCAATATCACCGGTTTCCAGTAGGGTGGTCTTATACTGCTCAACCAGCCGGTTATGTTCACTGTGAAATACGGCGTGAACGGCAGTTAGTCCAATGTTTTCATTACCGCGCCCGTCACCGGTGATAAAGTGGCGATCCAGGAGTTCATCATCGTACGTGCCCGCAGGCTGTTGCCCGCCAATAACGTCGTCATCATCTGCCAATAAACCCGCTTTTGGCGCGGCAGTATGCGCAATATCATCGAGAAAAGCATGCCCGGTTCGGAAGGTGCCCTCAGGTAACAGGCCGCCATTGGCTTCAACCAGCCCACTCGTGGTAACAATCTGTACTTTTCCATTTTCACTTAAAATCAAATTACCGTAACGATCAGTCGCCAGAAGCGGCACATTAAACACATCCTGATCGGTCAATTTGATGCCGAGTAGCGTTTCCGCCTGGTTCTTGACGTCAGCCCAGGTTGCCAGCCCACCGTTAGCCCCTCCTAATAAATTACCCGTCGGCTCAGGTTTACCGTCAATTAATACATATTCACGGATAAAGATCTGATGCGACGGATGAGAGGTGTAGGTTTGGTTCTGGTCGATAAATGGGGTTGTAAGATTAACGGTTTCTCGATTCTCATCGACCGTTGCCCGGGTTAATAACATAAAGTTGGTCGACGAACCTTCAACATATAAAGGGTCGTCGGGTTGCAATGGAATGAAGACGATGCCGTTTCCTCCTTTAGGAATGAGGTCCAGACCATGGTCAAAAAACTGACCAAAGAAAGTCATCCAGCCATTAAACGCCGGAGAAAGGCCAATGTCAGGGGATTGGTTGGGAATAGATAAACTGCCATTTCCGGTAGTCGTCCCACCCCCGGGAGCATCTTTTAAGGCATTAAATGCCTCCAGCGCGGCCGGATTGGAGGCGGTTTGGCCAGAAATTAAGTTACTAATAACACGAGGATCGGCATCAATGACCGTCCCACCAATCTGGATATAACTGGTCATTTCATCCGCATCCTGCCAGTTCAGTGCCGTTAATCTCGGCATTGTCTGATCGGCCGAACCGTATAATTCTTGGCCGGGGAGGAGATTATTCCATGAGCCATCTACAGTACGCAGTCCGTAAGGTAACAGTGGACTGGAGACTAATTCCCGTAGCATATCAGCGTTGATGCTACCATCCGGGTTAGTCGCCGCTTCGGATATTTTTATCTGCTTAAGAATAAAAGCAAGATCGTGGAGAGTGACAGTAAAGTCATATTGTGAGGCCATACGTTATTACCCCTATCTTTACCTGTATTAGCTATCATCACCCATTTTCTATTTACAAAAGCTGACAGAAGAATAGGCAGTATCAGATACCTGATTGTTATTACATGCTTAGATTCCATTCCGAAAATACAGAAGATACCCACAGCGTATTTAGAGTTGTTCTCCTGAACTTTACTTCGCACAATGAGGTGCTCACCTCATTTATATAAAGGTCTGGGCGGATAGCTGGTACCGTGGGCCATTGAATTAAAAGGTTTACTCATGGCGCACGGTTTTGAGAAGGACGAGTCCTCTCAATGCTTAAACGTGTTAGGGGGGTGTAACCTCATATTACATTTCTGTTATGATCATAACTATGGTTTTTCCTTTGCCGACTTCACTCATACTTTTCTATCAAAAGATTAAATTTTCATTTCTTTACATTAAAATTTATTAC
>NZ_JANEWM010000082.1:0-14398 GCF_028069825.1 Citrobacter sp. Igbk 14 | reverse complement strand
GAATATAATAGTATTAAAAAAGCTTTAGGTTTATCAACAAGTTCAATTATGCATAAATGGGATAAAACTGGAGTGGATAATATAGAGGGCTATGCGACATATATTGAAAATTCGGCAAAATTAGTTAAACTGATGAAAACCGTTGGTTTTGTTGGCATAGGTTTAGATTTCGCTGGATATACATCAAATATTTATGATGCCTGTGCAAAAGGCCGCGAAAGCGCTTGTAAAAAAGCGGCGATAACAGAGTATAGTAAGTTTGGATTAAAACAGGGGAGTAGTATACTGGCAGGAGCTGTTGCCGGGCGTGCTGTGACTGCGCTTTGTACGTGGGTATTAGGGATTTCTACTATAGAAGCAGGCGGTGTCGGTGCTACTCTGTGTTTTGTTACAGGGGTTGGTGTTACTATTGCGTCAGGTAAGATTGCAGAAAAATATGGCGAGGACGCTGGTGAGACATTAGGTAACTATGTAGGAGATCATATTATCTATGAAAACTTTTTTCATTCAAAATGAAGATAATATAAAAATTATCATTAGTTTTGCTTTAATGCTTAATGGATTATTAATAATAACATTTTATTTTTACAACAAGATAGCATATAAAAAAATCGTTGACATCTATGAAAAGAAAATTGGACCATTGCCTGTTACAGCAATAATCTGTAAAAATGCAAGTCTATTTACCACACCAGGATTATATCTCACTAAAGTTGCGTTTATTATGGAGACTTTAATTTTCAAATATAATAAAATTTCTAATTATGGTATGAGCATAGAGGGTTATAATTTAATAAGAGGCTTGCCTTGCAAACTAACACTAGGATTTAAAATTGAAGCAATGCTGTGGATTTTATGTATTCCTGTGTTGCTAAGTATGTTTATTGCATTTTGAATAAAGGGACTCCATTGGAGTCCCTTTATTTAATTTTATTTCAATGCCCCTATATCTGGTCAACAATCCAGCCGTAAGTAGCAGCAGGTAATAACCCACTCACAAAAACATTTGGATTCACTTTAGGATCGGCTGCTGGCGAGTGTGGCCTGTTACCTAAAATCACAATAGCCATATCGCCACATCATTCACTGTAGACCCACTAAGGCGCTTGTGCCGCCATCCAGCAATGCCTGATGCGCCTATCAGGACTACAGTGAACGATGTAGACTCGATAAACGCTCAGCTTCGCGCTTTTAGCGCGGCGATATCCGCAGGCGTGGTGCGACAGCACCCGCCAATCAACCGTGCGCCAGCGGCCTGCCACTGCGGTAGATAATCCGCCAGCTGCGCGCAATGCTCACCGTGATGATGCCAGGTTTTGCTCACCGCATCGTACTGCTCGCCGGAATTGGGATACACCACCAGCGGCAGCGCCGTTAAGTCGTGTAAATGCTGCAACGCAGCGGTGGTCTTTTCCAGCGCAATGCAGTTAATGCCTAACGCCACCACCTGCGGATATTGCGCGAGGAAAGCGACCACGTCGCGCAGCGGTGTACCGTCGCTCAGATGTTCGCTGTCACGCAGGGTAAACGAGAACCATGCCCGCGCACGTGGATACGCGGTCAACAACTCAGCCAGTGCGCGAATTTCGGCAAAATTTGGCAGGGTTTCACAGGCCAGCAGATCGGCCCCGGCATCCAGCAACGCTTCAACACGCGAACGATGAAATGCCTGTAATGCTTCAATGCTTAACGCGTAATCGCCACGGTACTCGGAGCCATCGGCCAGAAAGGCACCGTAAGGTCCGACGGAACCCGCCACCAGTAACGTCCCGGCCTGCGGATTTTCCGCCAGATACGCCTCACGCGCTTTGCGCGCCAGCTCCACGCTTTTGCCAATCAGCGCTTTCGACTGCGCCTCATCCAGGCCGAGCGTGGCAAAACCCGCGGGAGTTGCCTGATAGCTGGCGGTGATTGCGCACTGTGCCCCTGCCCGGAAGTAATCCAGGTGAACTTCGCGGATAAGCGCCGGGTTTTCTACCAGCACCCTGGCAGACCACAGGCTGTCGGCTAAGTTACACCCTCGCGCTTCCAGTTCCGTCGCCAGAGCACCATCCAGCAACAGGAAATCCTGTTTATCGAGGAGGGCGCGTAACGGATTATTCTGCGACATGTTCTGGCTCCTGTTTTGCTTTACGGGGTTGAGTAAGGAAATAAGCACCATAACACAACGCGACAAACGGTAACCCGCACCACAACGCAATTCTCTGCGCCGGATCGAATGCCAGTCCCACACAGGCCACCAGGCACAGCACAAAACCCAGTACGGGTACCAGCGGATACCACGGGGCGCGATAATGCAATTCACTCAATGCGTTACCCTGCTGCAGATGGCGGCGGCGAAACACAAAATGCGAGGCGCAGATACTCAGCCATACCGCCACTACCGCAAATCCGGAGATCGCCGACAATGCGACAAACACCGTGTCCGGAGCCACGACGCTGGAAAACAGCGCCAACACACCGCCCAGCATACTGACCGACAGCGCCGTCAACGGTACGCCATTTTTCGTGACCTGTGCAAAACAGGCTGGCAGCGTTCGTTCATTCGACAGCGACCACAGCATGCGCCCGGAAGCATACAGCCCGGAGTTCGCCGCAGAAAGAATGGCGGTCAGGATCACGAAGTTAAAAATATCAGCGGCATACGGAATGCCCACTTTCTCAAACACCAGCACAAACGGGCTCTTCTCCACGCCGGCCTGCTGCATTGGGATTAGTGCCGCCAGTACAAACACAGTGCCGATAAAGAAAATAATCAGTCGCGCGATGGTGGTACGAATCGCCACCGGGATCACCTTGCGCGGATTTTCCGTTTCGCCGGCGGCAATACCGATAAGCTCAGTCCCCGAAAAGGCAAAGTTCACCGCGACCATGGTCATCAGGATCGGCAGGCCGCCGTGCGGGAACCAGCCTTCCGCCGTGATGTTACTCAGTCCCGGCGCGGGTGAACCATCCTGCATCGGGATAAAGCCGAAAATAGCCGCTCCGCCGAGGAGAATAAAAGCGATGATGGTGACCACTTTCACTAACGAAAACCAGAACTCCCCTTCGGCAAAAAAGCGCGTGGAGATAACGTTGAGGGCAAAAATAATCGCGCAGAACACCACACACCAGATCCATACCGGCACCTGAGGAAACCAGTACTGCATACAGAATCCGGCAGCGGTAAAGCTCGAACCCAGCGCCACGGTCCATGTCAGCCAGTAGAGCCAGGCGACGGTATACCCCGTCGCGGGTCCGAGGTAGCGCGCAGCATAGACGTGAAACGCCCCGGTTTCCGGCATCGCGACCGACAACTCGCCCAGGCACTGCATCACCAGCCAGACCACCAGCGCACCTATAAGATATGCCAGCAGCGTTCCCGCCGCCCCCGTGGTCGAGATGATGTACCCGGTATTGAAGAATAACCCTGTGCCAATCACGCCGCCTAAGGAGAGCATAATCAGGTGACGCGTTTTCATCGTGCGCTTCAGTGGCGCATTTTGTTGTGTTGTTTGCATATAACCTTCTAAACGTATGGACATCTAAACATCCAAAGAAGGTTTGTTATACCGTGTTTGTTAACAGAATGCAAAGTCAACCCTGCACCAGATGCAGATGCCCGCGTCGGGCACTTAACACTGGATGAGGGTTAATAATGAGATATAAAAAGGGCCGCCAGCTCATAACGCCTCCGTTGCCAGACTGTATGTAAACTCTGGCAACAGAGCCGCCGACTTGCGTTCATCCGGAAGTAGGAAGCGAATGTTCCCGTTCATACAACCGGATGACCCTCAGGAACCGCTGGCCTGGACCGTCATCTGCGATTTACGGCTCATCAGGATAAAAACAGCCAGACCGGCCAGCAGAATGCCCGGCGCAGAAGCCGCCATCACCCCCACCGTTCCGGTGCCCAGCGCCAGCATTTTCCCCGCCAGCAGCGGGCCGCTCATCGCACCCAACCGCCCAACCGCCACCGCAGTGCCTACGCCGGTAGCGCGGATTGACGTGTTGTAAAACAGCGGTGCCAGCGCATACAGCACGCTTTGTCCGCCGGTGGCAAACATGCCAGCAACAAAGCCGGCCATCAGCATGCCGCTCCATGACGAAACCGTCCCCAGCGCCAGCAACGAGACCAGCATCCCGGTGTAAATCAGTAACGACATCACCACCGGACGTAGCTTGTCCATCAACGCCCCGAGGATTAACGTGCCGCTGGCCGCACCGATTTGCAGGGCAAACATCACGCCTGCCGCCTGCGATGGGCGAAAGCCCTGCTCCACCAGCAGCATCGGCAGCCAGTTAATCAGCATGTACACCACCAGCAAGGTGAAGAAATAGCACAGCCACAGCAGCAGCGTAGCGGTCGCGGTAGCAGGTGCGAACAGCGCGCGCAGTGGCGCAGCGGCCACCTGTGTTTGCTGGGTATAAACCTGTGATTCCGGCAGCCAGCGCATCAACAGCGGCACCAGCAGCAGCGGGATCACGCCTCCCACCCAGAATACCGTTTGCCAGGCAGACGCCAGGCCGCTAAACCCGAGCGCCGCCGCCAACGCTGCACCAATTGGCACACCGCAGTACATCAGGCTCACCGCTGTACCACGAAAACGTGGACCCGCTGCTTCGGAGGTTAACGCAATCAGGTTCGGCAGTGCGGCTCCCAGCCCGACGCCGGTCATCAGGCGGGCGATGACTAACGTTGAAAAGTCCCATGACATCGCTGTTGCCAGAGAGAACAGGCCAAACAGCGCCACGGAGCCAATGAGAATGCGCTTGCGCCCATAGCGGTCGGCCAGCATGCCGCCCACCAACGCGCCGGGCAGTAATCCCAAAATCCCGGCGCTGAAGATCCAGCCCATTTGCATTTTATCCAACGCAAAGGCTTGAGCGATACCAACGGCAGCGATACCGGCGGCTTGTAAATCCAGCCCCTCCATCAGGGCGACTAAAAAGCAAAGCCCGACGGTCAGCGTCAGGCGCGAAGAGGATGCGGGGGTACGGGTCGTCATAAGATGTCCCTCAGAGGTCACGATGCAGGTGAATCGCGGCTGATACATTGCCAGCCGCGTAATCATTTTTACTTGCTGTTGCGCAGATCCAGCGCCACATCAACGATCATATCTTCCTGGCCGCCGACCATTCGGCGTTTGCCCAGTTCAACCAAAATATCGACCGCGCTCAGACCGTAACGCGCTGCCGCCACTTCGCAATGGCGCAGGAAGCTGGAGTACACCCCGGCATAGCCCAGCGCCAGTGTTTCACGATCCACCCGCACCGGGCGATCCTGCAGCGGGCGCACCAGATCGTCGGCGGCGTCCATCAACGCATACAGATCGGTGCCGTGCTGCCAGCCGAGCTTATCCGCTGCGGCGATAAACACCTCCAGCGGCGCATTACCTGCACCTGCGCCCATCCCTGCCAGGCTTGCATCGATACGATCGCAGCCCTCTTCCACCGCGGCAATTGAGTTCGCCACACCGAGGCTCAGGTTATGGTGGGCGTGCATCCCGGTTTCCGTTTCCGGTTTCAGTACAGCTTTCAGCGCGCGGAAGCGGTCGCGGATATCGTTCATATTCATTGCGCCGCCGGAATCAACCACATAGATACAGGTGGCACCGTAGTTTTCCATCAACTTCGCCTGCTGCGCCAGGTTCGCTGGCGTGGTCATGTGGCTCATCATCAGAAAACCGACCGTATCCATACCCAGCTCGCGCGCATACTGTATATGCTGGGCCGACACATCTGCTTCGGTACAGTGGGTCGCCACGCGCACGACCCGCGCACCGGCCTGATACGCATTTTTCAGATCGTGAATGGTGCCGATACCCGGCAGTAATAACGTGGCGATTTTGGCGTGTTTCACCACCTCCGCTGCGGCTTCAATCCACTCCAGATCGCTGTGTGCACCAAAGCCATAGTTAAAGCTGGAGCCCTGTAAACCGTCACCGTGTGCCACTTCAATGGAATCGACTCGCGCGTCGTCCAGCGCTTTGGCAATCTGGCGCACGTTATCCAGTGAATACTGGTGACGAATGGCATGCATGCCATCGCGCAGGGTCACGTCAGAGATATAAAGTTTCTTACCGTTCATGCTGCTTCTCCTGCCTGACGGGTGAGTGACTGCGCCATCTTCTCTGCGGTCGCCAGCGCACTGGAGGTCATAATATCGAGGTTGCCGGCGTAGGCTGGCAGGTAATGCGCCGCACCTTCCACTTCCAGATAGACCGCAGTTTTCAGCCCGGAGAACTGGCCGATACCCGGCAGATTCACTGGTTTATCCTCAGGGATGACGTCAAACTGCACACGTTGCTTCAGGCGATAGCCCGGCACATACGCCTGTACCGCCGCAGCCATTTCATTAATCGACGCCTCAATTTCCGCCTGCGAGGCCGCTTCACTCAGTACATACACCGTATCGCGCATCATCAGCGGCGGCTCGGCAGGGTTAAGCACAATAATGGCTTTACCTTTTTCCGCGCCACCCACCACTTCAATCGCCTTCGACGTGGTTTCAGTAAACTCATCGATATTGGCGCGGGTGCCCGGCCCCGCCGATTTACTGGCAATTGAGGCAATAATCTCGGCGTAATGGACACGTGCCACACGAGAAACCGCCGCGACCATTGGGATAGTCGCCTGCCCGCCGCAAGTCACCATATTGACGTTCTGCCGATCAGCGTTGGCTTCCAGATTCACCACGGGTACGCAGTATGGGCCAATGGCCGCGGGTGTGAGATCGATCAGGCGAATGCCTGGTTTCACCGCCCGTAAGGCGGCATCGTTTTTCACGTGCGCCCCCGCGCTGGTGGCATCAAAGACGATGTCAATATCGGCAAACTCCGACATCGCTATCAGCCCCATCACCCCTTCGTGAGTGGTGGCAACACCCATGCGCCGGGCGCGTGCCAGACCATCGGACTCCGGATCGATACCGACCATCACCGCCATGTCCAGATGCGTGCCGTGACGCAGAATTTTAATCATCAAATCGGTGCCGATGTTGCCGGAGCCGATAATGGCGACTTTACGCTTACTCATGACTGACTTCCTTTTGTAACCGCCGCAGAAAAGGTGGCGGCGACTGAACCAATACCGTCGATATGGGCTTCAAAACGATCGCCCGCATGCACCGCCACCATCGGACCTAACGCCCCGGTGAGAATGATGTCTCCCGCACGCAGCGGCTCGCCGAGGCTGGCCATTTTGCGCGCCAGCCAGACGGCGGCGTTGATCGGATGCCCCAGACATTCGCTGCCGCGTCCGCTGGAGACCTCTTCGTTATTGCGCGTCATTGTCATCGCACAGTTTTTCAGATCTAATCCCGCCGGACGTTGCGCCGGACCACCGACCACATACACGCCGCAGGAGGCGTTATCCGCCACGGTATCGACAAACTGAATTGACCAGTCGCGGATACGGCTACCGACCACTTCCAGCGCCGGTAATACCCACTCAATGGCGTTGACCAGCTCATCAAAGGTGGTGTCGGCATCAGGCAAATCGCGGTTCAGTACCAGCGCAATTTCGGCTTCAATACGCGGTTGCAACACGCGGGAAAACGGGATGGTTTCGTTGTCGCCGTAGCACATGTCGGCAAACAGCGTACCGAAGTCCGGTTGATCGACACCCAGCTGTTGCTGCACTTTCGGGTGCGTCAATCCCACTTTGCGCCCAACCACGCGACGCCCGCGCGCCACATCGTACTGCACGTTGATGCGCTGAATAGCGTAAGCCGCCTCGGCGTTGTCCATGCCAATCAACTCACGCAATGGCCCTATCGCTTCGCCCTTTTCCTCCGCCTGACGTAAATCGGCGGCTAACTGCTCAAGATTTTGCTTCGTCATGTCCGTTCCTTAAGGGCGTGCGAGGAAGTTCAGCACCAGCTGATTAAAGGCTTCCGCATGTTCCCACTGCGCCCAGTGCCCGCAATCGCGGTAAATGTGCAGCTCAGAGCCAGCAATACCGGAAAGCAGACGCAGCCCCGCATCCATCGGCACAAAGCGGTCGTTGCGCCCCCAGACGATCAGGGTCTGAGCTTTGATTTCCGCCAGACGTGGACCGAAATCCGGGAATTGTTTCGGGTTAGCTTCCAGACTCTGAACAAAATTTTCCAGATGGTCGCGGCGCGACAGCATGTTGTTCAGACGCGCCTCAAACAGCGCTTCGGTCAAATCACTGGTATCGAAAACGAAGATTTCCATCATCAGTTTCAGGTTTTCGATGGTCGGTTCGCGATACAGCTGATTCAGGCGCTTGATTCCTTCGGTCGGCATCGGGGTAAACAGGCTCATGCCGCCCGTCCCGCCGCCCATCAGCACCAGTTTGCCCACGCGTTCCGGCCAGCCCAGGGTAAATGCCACTGAGCTGTGGCCCCCCATCGAGTTACCCAGCAGATGAATTTTCTGAATATCCAGTTGATCAACCACACTTTTCAGGATGCGGGCATTGAGATCGGATCGCGACCCACGGTTAACGATCCCATCGCTTTTTCCCCAGCCAGGACAATCCAGCAGGATCACCCGATAACCGGCCTGCACCAGCGGATCGATATTACGGCTGAAGTTCGCCCAGCCCGTCGCCCCCGGTCCTGAACCATGTAACAGCACGACGGTTTCTTCGCCCTGCCCACAGTCATTAAAATGCACACGCAGGGTTTCACCTGCTTCCTGCACCTCCAGAAAACGGCTGGTGGCGGCTTCGGTTTGCGGTTGGTAAGTCATCATGTTCTCCTGCATATTCAGTTCTGTGTGGTGGCACTCAGGGAGCCAAACCCGGCGATCCACTCCGGGATCGGGCGGTAATAACGGCCTTCACTGCGCCAGTTGCCAAAGGCAGAAATGGCGGCGAAGGCGGCAACCCAGGTTTTAACTTCGTGTGTTGATTTGCCCGCCATCGCGGACAACTCTTCATTACTGACCGTGTCCAGTTCCTGCAAACGCCCCTGCTCAAGCAGGGTCATAAAGCGGTTATCCCAGACGGGGTTAAGCGGGTGCAGCGTGTTTTGATCGGTCACGAACTTCTCGGCGGCGCTGATTACCCGCTGCTGGCGCAGTTCTCGCTCGTTTTCGGGTAGCTGTTTGCCGCTGCCGAGCAGACGGTCACGCATATGCGCGTCAGCCTTTGCCAGTTCCGGTACCGGCGGCTGATGCGACAGCCCACCGGAACCTAAAAACAGCACACGCTTATTCAGCGAACTGGCGAAACGACCAATCGCTTCGCCGAGCATACGAGTACGCTGGAAGCCCGGTAGCGGCGTGGCGACACCGTTAATAAACACGGGTAACACCGGCACCTTATCCAGGCCGCCGAGCAGAAACTCCAGCGGCTGCGCAAAGCCGTGATCGACCTGCATGTTGTAGGAAACGGCGAGATCAATGCCGCTTTTCATCACCGCATGGGCACAAGCTTCAGCGAGATCTGTCGGCACCGGCAGTTCCCCCGCCGCGCTGCCGAAATCGCCAATTGCCGTGGCACCTACGCCTAAACAGAACGGCGGCATCACGTCATAGAAAAAACCGTTGTAATGATCGGGGGCAAACAACACCACCAGTTCAGGATCGAACGCCGCAATGCGTGCACGCGCGCTGGCGATCACGCCGTTGACTTCATCGAGCACGTATTGCGCCGGGTCGACATAGCCCACCAGCGGCGAGTGGGAAAGACAGTGAAGATAAGCGTGCATATCAGGCTACCTTTTCAACAAGAAGATCGGCATTGACGCGAGTCAGCGTCATCACCGACGCCAGTTTATTCAGGGTATTGCCCAGGGTTTGCGGAATGGCAACGGCAGCAACAAAGCGATCCGGGCGCATCACCACCAGCGCGGCGTTATGCTGAGCAAACCAGGCTCGTAAATGGTTCTGCGTATCACCAATGCGGATAACGCCGTCATGGTTATCCTGATCGGTGGCAATCTGCGTATCCGGCACCACCTGAATAAACCGGGTGCCCAGCGCCTGCCACTGCAGGATCTGCGCCTCGCTCATGCCCCACAACGGATTACAGCCCCAGCCAATGACCGCAAAATTCGCCCCGATAACGTTGTCGAGCAGCGTCACCTCGCCCGTTTCCCGCGTCACCTTCGGCTGGATAAACATTTTGCCGACCGGTGACGTTTTCGCCTCGCCTTCACGTACCAGCGCCCCGACGTGGTACTGCGGCATCGGTTTAAAGCGCATTTCCAGGAAATAGCGTTTGACTGGCGGAAGGTAGTTCAACAACCAGGAGACTCCATCGCGCACCGCGCCGTGCCAGCGTTTCGGCGGAGCCAGCACGTTGCCTGCGGTAACGGACAAATCAATCATCGCTTTGGCGTGGTCACGGCGTTCCTGCTGGTACGTATCCAGCAGCGCATCACCGGCTTTACCCTCGATCACCAACGCCAGTTTCCACGCCAGGTTGAAGGCATCACGCATGCCGCTGTTGTAACCCTGCCCCTGCCAGACCGGCATAATGTGCGCCGCGTCGCCTGCCAGCAGTACGCGGTCAATCCGAAAACGTTCGGCCAGACGGGCGTTATGGGTATATACGCGTTGGCGGATCAGCTCGACGTTATCCGGGTTCGGCAGCACTTTGCTCAACAGCTGGCGCATATTCTGCGGCTCACTCAGTTGCGCTTCGGTTTCCCCCGGCATCACCATAAATTCAAAACGACGCACCGCATGAGGCAGAGCGGCAGAGACATACGGACGCACCGGATCGCAGCACAGATAGACATGCGGTGTGCTGAGCGGGTCGTTGGCGATATCCACCACAATCCACTGATTCGGCGCGGTTTTGCCTTCAAACGGTACATTCAGCGAACGTCTGACATTGCTGCCGCCGCCATCGCAGGCCACCAGCCACTGCGCCTTCACCGTTTCTCGCTGACCGTCTGGCGTTTTCAGGTTCAGCGTCACTTCGCCGTTTTGTTGGCTGAAGGCTTCCAGTTCGCGGGAGAACAGGCAGCGCACATTGGGAAAACGCGACAGCCCTTCCAACATCACCGCGTCCACTTGTGGCTGAATGAACGCGTTGCGGCGCGACCAGCCAAATTCGTCGGTCATCGGCTGGATATCGGCAAAGCAGCGGCCTTTTGGCGTAAGAAAGCGCATCGCGTGCCACGGCGTGGTATGCGGCAGAACGTTTTCGACCAGGCCAACGGACTGCATGGTGCGCAGCGCTTCATCGTCAATGCCGATGGCACGGGGATAGTCGATCAGTTTGTCGAGTTTCTCCACCACCAGTACCTCAATGCCCATCTGGCCAAGGTAGTTGGCCATCATCAGCCCCACCGGGCCGGCGCCAGCAATCGCCACCTGCACGGTGTGCTGTACAGCAGGCTGGATATCCGGGTTTATCGTTGTCATTTCAGAACCTCACTACTCGGACAAAACGCAATTGCAGACCCTGGCGAGGCGCAACTCATTTTGTTAAAAAGATGTGAATGATTTTTTATTGTGCGGTCAGTATAGGAGTGAGTTTTTGCGCTACAATCAAAACATGCCTGGATGTGCACTAAGTGCACAACGTTGTTTTACCTGTAGATTTGTCAATAAATATGAAAAATGACGACGCTGCCGAATACAAAACCGTACGCGGATTAACGCGCGGATTAATGTTATTAAATATGTTAAACCGGCTCGATGGTGGAGCCAGCGCTGGCCTGCTGGCTGAGCTGAGCGGCCTGCACCGCACCACGGTCAGGCGACTACTGGAAACGTTGCAGGATGAGGGTTACGTCCGGCGCAGCCTTTCCGATGACAGCTTTCGTTTAACCATTAAAGTCCGCCAGCTCAGTGAGGGATTTCGTGATGAGCAGTGGATTTCTGCCCTGGCTGCCCCGCTGCTGGGCGATTTGCTGCGCGAGGTCATCTGGCCGACCGATGTTTCCACCCTGGATGTGGATGCAATGGTGGTGCGCGAAACCACCCACCGCTTCAGCCGCTTATCGTTTCACCGCGCGATGGTTGGACGTCGCTTACCGCTCTTGAAAACCGCCTCCGGCCTGACCTGGCTGGCATTTTGCCCGGAGAATGAACGTCAGGAACTGATCGAAATGCTGGCCTCGCGACCCGGAGAGGAATTCCAGTTGGCGCGTGAGCCGCTGAAGCTCCATGCCATCCTGACCCGCGCGCGGAAAGACGGCTTTGGCCAGAACTATCGTGGCTGGGATCAGGAGGAAAAAATCGCTTCCATCGCCGTCCCCATTCGCAGCGAACAGCGGGTGATCGGCTGTCTGAACCTGGTGTATATGGCCAGCGCGATGACCATCGAACAGGCTGCGGAAAAACATCTTCCGGCCTTACAAAAGGTGGCGCAACAGATAGAGGATGGCGTCGAATCACAGGAGATTTTGGTTGCCGGGAGGTGAGGTGGATCACAGTTATACGCATCATCTGATTGATAGCTGGAATGATTCATTCATCAGCCGATATCACGCGGTGCCATCTTGCTTAAATGATATCTTCATTGCAGAGTGTGCATTCATTTTCCGCCAGGAGGCGACATGTTAAAGGTCATTGCTGAAGATTTTATAAAACCTGAATATATTGAAACCGTTCTCCCTTTGTATCGTGAACTCATATCCGCCACGAAGAAAGAGCCGCTCTGTCT
Source organism: Citrobacter sp. Igbk 14 (assembly GCF_028069825.1). NCBI lineage: Bacteria > Pseudomonadati > Pseudomonadota > Gammaproteobacteria > Enterobacterales > Enterobacteriaceae > Citrobacter > Citrobacter sp. Igbk 14. The sequence goes on along the minus strand of NZ_JANEWM010000082.1, from coordinate 1,825 downwards.
TGCTTATGACCTCTATATTGATGAAAAAGATCCCGGCCATTTTATTTTTATAGAAGAATGGCCAAACCACGCGGCGCTTGATGAACATTGTGCGAGCGAGCATTTCAGACGACTTGTGCCGTTAATCGATCAATACACGCGCAAAGAAGCACGTTACATATTGATGAATAACATCGTAAATCCAGGGGCGCAAAGTCTCTTGTGAAGAAGCTTTAATCTTTCCTCCTGTATAAGGTTACGCTACTCTCACAAATGCGTTCGCTGGTAACATGCTTCGGGACATGTAGCTTGATTAAGTCACGGAAAGACTTAGGCTAAAATATGGTACTTGATTGCAAATCGAAGGATAAAAAATGAAAAAAACGACTCCAGAATATACGACTGTTGACTTATCTCGTTGGGCAAGAAAAGAGCATTTTGAGGTATTTCAGTCTTTTGCTCAAAGTACCATTAACCAAACTGTTCTGTTAGACATTACCGCGGTACTAAAACATATAAAAGAGGTTGGCTGGAAATTTTACCCTACTATGATTTCCCTCCTTGCTAACGTTGTCAACAAGCATACTGAATTCCGTATGGCCATAAAAAACAATGAGCTTGTCATATGGAATGAAATTCATCCAAGTTATACCATTTTCCATAATGAAACTGAGACTTTTTCATCATTATGGAGCCGCTACGATGGCAATATTCATCACTTCCAAAACACTTATTCAGAAGACGTTGCACGCTACTGTAATAATCTTTCTTATTGGCCGAAGGGAGAGTCTCCGGAAAATGTATTTTTCGTATCGGCTATTCCTTGGGTAAGTTTTACCAGTTTTAATATCAACATTGCGGACATGCAAAACTTTTTTGCCCCCATGTTCACACTTGGAAAATACTATGAACAAGATGGGAAAGTAGTGTTACCTCTCGCTGTTCAGGTACATCACTCCGTGTGCGATGGTTTTCATTTAGCAAGACTAATCAATGAACTACAGGAAATGAGTCATGACCTACGGCACCATTCAGAGGAACGCAACGTCTGATGCAGCAGACGTTTCTTTATATAGCGTGAACAGCAAGAATAATCGCCATGTCTGCGAACAAGCGGGGTCGACATGAACGGTCTGGGAAGAACATAAATTGGGGTTCGCGATAGCAAAGGTAATACCTAAAGCTTTCGCAAAAGTCTGGCCGGATTGCCAGCATACACGCCTTTTACCAGCACGGGCTTTGTCACCACACTACCGGCACCAATCACCGCACCACTGCAAATTTCCGTTGTTAAAATTGTGGCTCCACTACCCACCGTTACTGCATTACCTAATACAATATTAATCCAGCTTTTTGCAGAAGCGTCAGGACTTCCGCTCTTGAAAAGATCGTTAGCAAAGGTCACGCCATGCCCTATAAAGCAGTCCTCGCCTAAGGTAACGTTCTCACAGATGAAAGTATGGGACTGCACTTTAGTTCTATCGCCTATGACGCATCCCTTTTGTATCTCAACAAATGGTCCGACAAACACGTCATGGCCCAGGTCGCATTCATAAAGATTCACAGGCATGACTATTGTGACATTTTTACCTTGTTTTACGTCACGAATACCACTTTCAATAATATTCATATCAGCACTGTCCTTACTCAAGATAATACGTCTCAGCATTGAAAACCTGAATTTTAAGGAGATCCTTCGCTATCTATCATCAGATAGCCAAGGCCAGAAATTTCAATTAATGCGTTTCTTTTAGCGATAGTACTTTATCTATTTTTTTACAATCAACACATCTTATCAGACATGTTGATTATAACAAACTTACAATTTATAAAATCTGCCATAATG